>DRIG01000044.1 GCA_011052815.1 candidate division WOR-3 bacterium
ACCATTAAAACCGAATTCATCAAAGGCACGCCTCAGGAGAAAAATCAATTGCCTGAGGGAATTGAACGATTTCTCCGGTGCCTCACCGGGCCAGAGCATCTCCATAAGTTGTTCCCGTAAAATCGGTTTTCGGTAATACAGAATCAAAATCTTCAAAAGGTCTTTCATCTTCTTCCTCGATAAAGACAACAAAGTATCGTCATCCCTGGTAATTTCGAACTTTCCGAAAAGTTTGACCGCCAGCGAGGGAAGAGGCTTCTGTTCGAGGGTCTCCAGCACAGCAACCGCTTTATGAGCAATGCGGGGACGCAGTGCCCAGATCTTGTTCTGTACCTTTGATTTTAAATGTCCGAGACCAAGTTTCTCGATCGCGGAAAGGGCGACCTCCTGGCATCGCACTGACCTGTGTTCCAGAAGAAAATTGATCAATTCTTCATGATTTGTAACCAGCCGGAAGAGAATCATCTTCGGTAATGTAGAACGTTTACGCATCAAAAGATATTCACATAACAAAGGAAGAAATATTTGACGCTCCCGTAAGAGGATCGTGTCATAACCGTATTTCCAACATCTCCTCAAGAGTTCATCAAACAATTTGGCGTCTTCGGAACCTCCTTGCTTTCGAATATAGAATCGAAATAATTCACCGATGGTTCTCTCGTATTTTCTGTTCTTTGTCTTTGCTATCCCGCGGTTCAAATATTTTAAAGAAGACCGCCTTTCGCGTAAAAACCAGAGCACCATCCCGGTTTCGATCAAAAGAATCCCTTCATCCAGTTTTTCACCGGTCTGTTCCATGATCGTTTGAGCGCGGTTCAGCAAATCGAGCGCCGTCTGATAATTACCGCGTAACCGCTCCAGGACCCCCATATTGAGATATACATATAACTTCTCCGTGTATGACATACTCTTTTCGAGAAGTTCCAACGCCCGGTTATACACACGGTACGCCTCTTCGAAGTTATGGCCGTCTCTGAGGATATTTGCAAGGATCCAGTATGAAACACCTTCTTCATAAGTCAAGGAAAATTCAACCGCGGATTCTTTACAGCCTGCAAGAAGTTCCTTACCGAGTTCCCAGTCACCTCTTTTCCAGCATAATTCCCCCAGGTTAAGCAGGGCGTATATCCGCAATCTCTTTTCCTGCTCCTTTTCGCAAAGTTCCAGGGCATTACGTAAGTAGACATCCGCCTCAAAAAAATGGCCCTGATGGAGCGGTACAATCCCCAGATTGATCGAAGTTTTCAGAAAAACAGACATCTCCTTTGAACTCTGGGAAAGATAACGGGCTTTTCTATAACACTGTTTCGCCTTTTCGAACTTACCCAGCATCCAGAAATTCACTCCTTTGGAATTCCAGATATCACCGAGCATAAATGTATCACCCTGAATCACCTTGAAACAACGGTCAAGTGCCCTGTTGGAACTTGTATATTCACCTTCCCGACGCAAGATCGTCGCCTTCAATAACAGAGCCTTACATATCAATTCCTGATTTTGTCCTTTCCTAAGAGAAGGTTCGATCTTCTCACAGAGTTCAAGCGCTTTGGAAAGTCTTCCCTTTAAAAATTGGAGATATGCTGAAAGATACAGATATTCATTCGAAGAAGGAACTTTGGAAAGGGTTCGGATTATCTGCTCAAGAGTTACTACATCTCCTTTTTTTACACACTCCTCTCCCTGCCGTACGAGTTCTTCGAACATAATATCACACAAAGGTGATCATCCCGGCTACTTCAACAATCGAAAATCGGGGACCGGCGGAGAAAATGTAATCTGCCGGTGAACACTAACCGCCAACACAGTGCTTCGGCATTGATTGTAACCACATAAACAAAAGACACTTAAATCAATCTTCTATTCTGGTTTAATACGTTTGTTGATTTCATCCTTAAATATCCTCGAAGGTCTGAAGAACGGAACATAGCGGTCAGGCAATGTATATTCTTTACCGCTCTTCGGCGCCCTGGCGGTTCTTCCCGGTCGTCTTCTCAATTCAAAAGTACCGAATCTTCGCAGTTCAACCCGCTTATTCTGGATCAACACATCCCGGATTGTATCCAGAAAAACATCAATTAATTTTTCAATATCGGTCTTGGTAAAAGCAGGACCAAATTTTTCCGCGATCTTCTCAACTAAAAGTTCTCTTCTCATTTTGCCTCCTTATCTTGGGAACATCCAGTACACGAGGTCTTTGAACAACCTGTACAGGACGTACCGATATTACTTGAAAAACTACCATTACATCGCATTCCGAATGTAGAATAAAGCTTTTCAAAATCAATGCTTTCACACCTGGGACATTTGACGTCCTTCATCTCGGAGTTCTTTAATATAAGCTCCTCGAATTTATGGTGACATCTATTACAACGGAATTCAATTATCGGCATAACAATATTATTATAACTATATTAACAATCATGTCAACGATTCTTCTGCACATATTGATCTTCCGACACCGTCTGTTCAAAAGCGGTTATAAACCAAGCTGGCGTTTTCTCCTTTTGCTCTTACGCCTTTTCGTATAAGAACGTCTATCACCTTTCTTCACCTTCCCGCTCTCAATCAACTTCCTGAATTCCTTTTCTGTCAGCAACCTTCTCCTCTCCTGTTTTCTCCGTTCACCTTTTTTTCGTCGTTCGTTCTTCATTCTGACCTCCTTCCTATTCTATCCAATAAAAAAAGTGTGTCAAGAATGTCATCGGAGACTTGACTTTCACTGAAATATATATATTATTTGTAAAAAAGGAGGAAAACCAGTGGCATTCGATTTGAGTATAATCTCTAAGTTTTTCAGAAATATCAAGAGTCAATTTATGAGTGACGTCGCGATCGACCTGGGAACCTGTACAACCCTGATCTATGTCAATGGACGCGGTATCGTATTGAATGAACCGACAGTAGTCGCGATCGATACCAACGCCAAGAAATGTCTTGCCGCAGGGCTTGAAGCGAAAAAGATGTTGGGTAGAACGCCCGGCGAGATCAAAGCCATCAGGCCGATGAAAGACGGAGTTATAGCCGATTTTGAAATGGTCGAACTCTTACTCAGAACATTCATCGAGAAGGTACAGAAAAAAAGGCTCTTCACCCGACCGAGGATAATCATCTGCGTCCCATCCGGCATAACCGAGGTCGAAAAAAGAGCCGTCAGGGACTCGGCGGAAGCGGCGGGCGCCCGTGAAGTCTTCCTGGTTTCAGAACCGATCGCCGCGGCGATCGGTATTGATCTGCCGGTTCATTCACCGACCGGTAATATGATAATCGACATCGGAGGCGGCACCACGGAAATCGCTGTTATCGCCCTGTCCGGTATTGTCACGAACAGTTCAGTGAGGATCGCCGGAGACGAGATGGATGATGCAATCCTTCAATATATAAAGAAAAACTACAATCTCATTATCGGAGAGCAGACCGCCGAGCAGATAAAGATTGAAATCGGAAATGCATTCCCCACAGTAGAGGAAAAGACAATCGAAGTACGCGGTAGAGACCTCGTATCAGGTATTCCGAAAACGATTAAATTAACGAGTCATGAAGTGCGTGAAGCAATTCAGGAACCCCTTTCGATGATTATCGAAGCAATTCGGCTTACCCTGGAAAAGACCCCGCCGGAATTAGCCGCTGACATCGTGAATTCAGGTATCTATATGGCCGGTGGAGGCTCTCTTCTGAAAGGCATCGACACTCTGGTAAGGGAAGAAACAAACCTGCCCGTAATGATTGCAGAGGAACCGAATAAGGCGATTGTCATCGGAGCCGGAAAGATTCTGGAAAACATGCCCCATTATGAAAAAGTAATTTTTCAGATGAAGAGAGAGTAGTTGTCCCGACGGCAGTTAATTTTATTCTCAATTTTACTTATAGTATGCATCACATTCCTAGCACTGGGAGAGCAGTCAAAATTATACTTGTCGACACGCCTTTCAGCGGTCTTACTGTTTCCCGTGAAAACCGTCACCGACTTCTTACATTTTCTGACTATCTCCAACGCCCGCATCACCGAACTGGAAACACTGGTGAATCAACTTCGTCTGGAAAACAGTGAACTCAAGAAAAGAATCCTTCTCGATACGATCGAGTTCAAAACAACGAAGTATGAATTATTAAAAGCCCAGATCATCGGACGTGATCCCTCAAACATCAACGGGTATCTCTATATCAACAAAGGAAAAGAAGATGATGTGAAAATAAACCAACCGGTAATCTCGATAAACGGACTCGTCGGAAAGATAAAACTGATCACCGAAAAGTACAGTGTCGTTGAAACAATTGAAAATCAAGGGTTCGCGGTCAGCGCCGTCGATATAAATACAAAGATACATGGTGTAGTCAAAAAAAAACAGAATCTGATATTCGACTTCATACGCATCGATGATGAAATAGCTGTCGGAGACTCAATCTGCACCTCAGGAATGAGTGAAATATTCCCTCAGGGAATTCTCATCGGAATTGTAAAAAAGATCGAGGAACAAAACACCCTCTTTTTCAAACCCGTCTACATCAAACCGAGCGTTCAGATCAACAAACTTACATACGTCTATGTGATCTCCAACGCCGAAACCGGTTTGCCGCCGCGTCTCATCCCGACCGGTGATATCGGTGACATGGTGAACCCGCCGTAAATACAGGAAGAGCCGATGAAATACCTTTTATATATCATCTTACTTTACCTTTTTCTGCCCTTCAACCATTATCTTGATTTCATAGCGGTCCTTTCCTTCTTCATCGCATTTAAAGAAAATGAAAGATTCGCCCTTGTATTCGCCTTCGCCGCCGGGATTCTCATCGATCTGTATTATCCTGTAGCACTGGGACTTAACGGACTGCTTTATATAATTTTAATCCAGGCTGTTCTCTATATAAAAAAATTTATCGCACAGAACAACGTCGTCGTCGTCACTCTCTTTACGGCATTCTATTTAATAAAAATAACAATGACATACCTTGCTGTCTCCTTCCCCCTGAGTATGAAACAGATAATAATCACTCTGCTGTTTTGTGTACCACTCTTTTTATTGTTAAACAGAATCATCTACAGAACATGGAAGAAAATATAAAAAAATTCAAGGCGATCCGTAATATCATAATCGCCGGTTTTATCATCATTATTCTGGCGAGTGCGCGGCTTCAGATCATCGAAGGTAAAAAATACTTCCGTCTCTCAGAAAAAAACAGAATCAGACAGACGGTCATTCCCGCGCCACGGGGGAAAATATTCGATCGGAACGGCATAGAAATCGCAAACACCAGACCGGGATTCTATGTCTCGGTCATCCCTTCAATAGTAGACAAAGCCGCCCTCACAGAACTGACCCATATTCTCGGCATAAAAGAAAAGACCGTGCGTGAAAAATTCAAGAGCGAGAAGAATCCGTTTATGCCGGTGAAGATCGCCCATGATATCTCTTACAGCCAGCTTTCAATCATCGAGGAAAATATGGACAGACTCAAAGGTGTTGAGGTCGCGGTCGAACCACTGCGCAACTATCCTTATGGAGAATTATTCTGCCACGTACTCGGTTATGTCGGTGAAATCACCAACCTGGAGATAAAAAAATATGAAAACTACTCAATAAACGACTACATCGGCAGAATGGGCATTGAAGAATACTATGAAAATACTCTCAAGGGTATAAACGGTGTGGAGTACATCGAAGTCGATGCACGCGGTAGAGAAATCGGTAAGCTGGCAGAAAAAAGACCCGTGCCTTTTATTCCCGGTAAAGATCTCCATACCACACTCGATTGTGCTCTCACAGAATCGGTTGCCGTCTATCTCGCAGATTATAAAAAAGCCGCCTGTGTCTGTCTGGACCCCCGAAACGGTGAGGTGCTGGTTCTTTATTCAAAACCCGGCTTTGACCCGAACCTCTTCGTACACGGACTGCAGGAAGAAGAATGGAAAATATTGAATACAACACCGGATGCACCGATGTACAACAGGGCGATTATGAGCTGCTATCCCGCCGGTTCGACGTTCAAACCATTCATCGCCTTGGCGGCTCTGGACTCAAAGATGATCACTCCGGATAAATCATTTTCACCGTGCTGGGGTAAATACCGCCTGGGAAGGAGAATCTTCAAGTGCTGGAAAATCCACGGAAAACTCGACCTTTACGGCGCAATTATAAAATCCTGTGATATCTACTTCTACCAGCTGGGTGCATTCATCGGAATCGACACCATCGCCTCCCGGGCAAAAGAAGCCGGTTTCGGCAGAAAAACCGGAATTGATATCCCCAATGAAAAAAACGGATGTCTTCCCGACCGCACATGGTTTGAAAAACATTATGGAAAAAACTGGACAGAAGGCCATCTCTTCAACCTCAGCATCGGTCAGGGCGACCTTCTGGTGACGCCGCTACAGCTCGCCTGTGCTTTTACACTCTTTGCAAACAACGGTGAAATACCCACCCCGCACATCAATAAAGAGTTGAAACCGCAATATCACAAAACTTCATTTTCAAAAGAAGCCCTTGAGGTGGTGAAAGAAGCACTGGGTGGAGTCGTATTGAGCGGCACCGGACAACTCGCCCGTATCAAAGACTGCGAGATCTGCGGGAAAACAGGTACCATCCAAAATCCTCACGGCGAAGATCACTCACTCTTTATCGGCTACGCTCCAAAAGAACGACCTGAAATTCTTGTCTGTATATTCATCGAAAACGCGGGCCACGGCGGCAGTGTAGCTGCTCCGATCGCCGGTAAGATAATAAAAGCTTATCTCAAAACAAAAAGCACCTATGCAAAAGAGAATTGATCTTGGAATCGTGGTGGCAGTAGCCGCACTCTCTTTGATCGGTTTGATAATGATCTTTTCGACCGCCGGAATATCAACATTCACCCGGCAATTGACCTGGCTGGCAGCATCAATCGCAACCGCCGTCGTTTTTTCCAAAATATCGCCGAGATTATGGTCGACCCTGGCTCCTTTTATATATTTTGGTGTAATTTTGATGCTTGTACTGCTTCTGTTCACCAGTGATTCTTATCCGAAACGTTGGTTCAAACTCGGCTGGATCAACCTCCAGCCCTCTGAATTCGCGAAATTTGCGACGATTCTCTTTCTTGCAACCGTCCTGGCGGCGAAAAAACGGCTTAAGAATTTTTCAGACATTCTCATTCCTTTGCTTATCGTGAGCATACCAGCCGCACTGATCTTCATTGAACCTGACTTAGGGGCGGCGCAGATATTCTATCCTATCCTTATTTTGATGCTGTACTGGGCGGGAATGCCCGGCGTCAAACTCTTTATCTTCTTCTCCCCTATTATCTCGGCGGCGGCGAGTTTTTCAATCTACATCTGGGTGCTCTACTTCGTAGGTTTGACAGTTTTCCTCTATTTCCATAAACAATTGAGTGACCTCGTCTACGGTCTGGTGAGCAATTTTCTCGCCGGGTTGAGTATGCCCATTATCTGGAACTCCCTTAAGCCGTATCAACAACAAAGAATCATCTCATTCTTTTCACCCTGGCTTGACCCGAAAGGGATGTCCTGGCAGACGATACAATCAAAGATCGCAATCGGATCCGGTGGAATAATCGGCAAGGGATTTTTATCCGGGACACAAAAAAGATTGGAATTCCTACCGGAAAGACATACAGACTTCGTCTTCTCCTGCCTCGGAGAGGAGTTCGGCCTTGTCGGAATTGTGTTGACTACATTGATCTTCGGTTATCTACTCTATAAGATCCTCATTCTTACAAAAGAAACAAAGAATAAATTTTCGAGTATTCTCGCCAGCGGCATCCTCGCATGGTTCAGCTATCAGACATTTATCAATATCGGGATGACCCTCGGTTTACTGCCGGTCACCGGAGTACCTCTGCCGTTTATAAGTTACGGCGGTTCCTCACTCCTCGCCTGTTTTATGGCGGTCGGGGTCTGTATGGCGATCTCAAAATCAAAGTTCAAGTATTGACAAATAGGATAAATTTGAATATTCTTATAAAGATAATATCAAAAGAACAGGAGGAAAGATGAAAAAATTATTATTCCTATTACCGTTGTTGATTCTGCTCGGTTGCCAGGATACCCTTGAGATCAACCTGACCTGCGCACTCTGGCATACCACTCAGGTAGTAACCATGCAGAGTAATTTATTGGGAGAAGGTGAGCAGATATTCGTCACTCTGACCTGGAGATGGACGTATGAAACTCCCCAGGGAGACGCGGTGATCATCAAAAGAAGCATCGGTGACTCAACCAGTTTTACGGAAATCGATACTGTGTGGCAGATCGACACCTTGATGAACTATATCGACGACGACTCGCTTCTCACACCGAACAGTACTGTTTACTACAGATTGGCATTCCTTACAGGTAAGTCGGTCGATGATTTCATCACAACGGATGTAACCATCCCTGATAACCAAAATTTCTACGAGCCGACCCAGGATACATTGAGCGGTGACACCCTCTATGTTACCTTCAAACAATTATCAGGATTTGACGCCTGTTCCGTATCTGTATTCAACGCCTTCACGACCGAACCCGAGAGTCTGATCCAGCTTTTGAATCCTGTATTCGACACCGCATTATCTTATCCAGACACAACCCTTGCAATCGCAATCTCAGATCCCACAAACTTCCCGAACAACACCACCTATACAATCAAGATTTCCTCATCAAAAGTCGTCGAGTTGATAACCGATTCTTCTTACGGATTTCGGGCGTTCTTTAAACTTCCTTGATGCTTTCCGAATGAACCCTTTTCTGAATTAAAATGGCTAAGGTAGACCTCGATGTCCTTTTGGAAGAGCTGGTTCTGAGGGAAGGCTCTGACCTTCATCTCCGTTATGGAGAACCTCCGACAATCCGTGTCGCCGGGAAACTGCAGAAACTGGAGCAACCACCACTTGATGACAACGACCTCAAGGAGATCATCTTTGGTTTGATGTCTCCTCTCCAGCAGAAACAATTCTTAAAAGCCCTGGAATTTGATATGGCTTATGAAATATCCGGGGTCGCCAGATTCAGGGTCAATATCTTCAAACAGATGGGACACATCGGAGCGGTAATGCGGATCATTCCTCTTAAGATAAAGACGATCGACGAATGGGGGTTTCCCGCAGTCTTCAAGAAAATAGCTTCACTGCCCCGCGGCCTCGTCCTCGTCACCGGTCCAACAGGAAGCGGAAAATCGACGACGCTTGCGGCGATAATCGAATACATCAATCAAAATATGAAAAAGCACATCATCACAGTGGAAGATCCGATTGAATTTCTACACCGCGACAAAAAGTCCATTATCGAACAGAGGGAAATCGGTATCGACACCCATTCTTATGCCGAAGCACTACGTCGTATAATCAGACAGAACCCCGACATCATCCTGGTCGGTGAAATGCGTGACCTCGAAACAATCGCCCAGACAATAACTGCAGCGGAAACAGGTCACCTTGTCTTCTCGACACTACATACAATCGATGCGGTACAGACCGTTGACAGAATCATCGACGTCTTTCCACCGACCCAACAACAGCAGATACGCCTCCAATTATCAACAACCCTTCAGGCGGTCATTACTGAAACACTGGTGCGTAAAAAAGACGGAGCGGGTAGGGTCGCCGCCTTTGAAATCATGGTCTGCACCCCGGCGATCAGAAGCGCCATCAGAGAAGCAAAGACGCCGCAAATATATACTTCGATCCAGACCGGTTCCAAATTAGGGATGATTCAGATGGACCAATATCTCAAAAATCTCTTTCATCAAGGTGTAGTCGAATACGAAGAAGCGTTGGCACATTGTAATAATCCGGATGAATTCGAAAGAAGGGCGTAGATTATGATCAAATTACAGCAACTCTTGAATGCACAGATTCAATATAATGCTTCTGACTTGATCCTGAAGTTCAACTCACCGCCCATTATGAGAATAAACGGAGAACTTAAATTACTCGACCTTCCTCCGCTCACCAAAGCCGATATCGAAACCGGAATAATCGGACTACTCACCAAGGAACAGATCGAAGAATATAAAAGAACATTCGAACTTGATCTCTCCTATGAAATGCCGAACGGAGCACGGTTCCGTGTCAATCTTTTTAAACAACGGGGAAACCTCGGCGGTGTATTCCGACTCATCCCCTCCAAAATTCCCACGATCGATGAACTGGGTTTTCCGCCAATTCTCAAGGAGATCGCCCTGCGGCCCAGAGGTCTGATTGTCGTAACCGGACCATCCGGCTGCGGAAAATCAACGACACAAGCCGCTCTTCTCAACCATCGAAATGAAAATGACACGTGCCATATCGTTACGGTTGAAGACCCGATAGAATTCATTCACCCCAATAAAAAAGCATTGGTGACCCAAAGAGAAGTCGGAAGAGATACCCATTCATTCGCCAACGCCCTGAAGTTCGTTCTGCGGCAGGATCCGGATGTAATTTTGGTGGGAGAGATGAGGGATCTGGAAACAATCTCCCTGGCGATCACCGCAGCGGAAACCGGGCATACGGTAATCACCACCTTACATACCTCGGACGCCGTATCCACGATCGACCGTATCATCGATGTCTTCCCTCCTCATCAACAGAATCAGATAAGGATGCAGATCTCTTTGAATCTCTTATGTGTGATTTCACAAAATTTAGTGAAACGTGCGGACGGCAAAGGTAGAATCGCCGTATATGAAATACTGAATGTCATCCCCGCAGTAAGAAACCTGATCAGAGAAGCGAAAACCCACCAGATATCATCAATCCTCCAGACCTCACAACAACTGGGGATGATCTCCTTTGACGCCTGCCTTGCTAATATGGTAAAGAAGAAACTAATCACAAAAGAGGAGGCAGAATCAAAAGCCCTTAATCCGGATACCTTCCGAAAAGAGATGGAACAGATAGCAAAATCTGCATAGTGTCGAAAAAAACTTATCTCACACTTTCGAGTCCGGTAAAATATATCAAAGGCATCGGACCGAAGCGGGCACTTTATTTTAAAAAAATAGGAATAGAAACAGTCAACGATCTCCTCTTTCTTGTTCCGAGAAAATATCTGGACTATTCCAATATTGTTCTCATAAAAGACCTGAAGATAAACGACGAAGCAACCGTCATCGGGAAAGTAATCCTTGCAGAGCTTCAGAAAACACGACGAAGAGGAATATTGATAAAAGTGATTATCGCCGATAATTCAGGAACCATATTGCTCAAGTGGTTCAATCGTCCGGACCTCAAGAAAAAATTCAAGGTCGGAGATTGGCTTATAGTTTCCGGTAAAGTCAGTTTTTACTACGGCAGGCAGTTCATAAATCCCCTGTATGAATTCATAACCGACGAAGAAAGGATGAATAAAAAACAGGGGGCGATCATCCCGATCTATCCCCTGACCGAAGGGCTGAGCTCATGGGATATAAAGAGGGCGGTAAAGATATGCCTTGATGAGTGCCTTGATGAAATAGTCGAAACACTGCCGGAACCGCTTATCAAAAAAAACAATCTTATGCATCTGCACGAAGCCATTCGTAAAATCCACTTACCCGAGAAAAGAGAAGAAGCGATCGCCGCACGCCGCCGTCTGGTCTACGATGAGTTCTTTTTCTTCGAGTTGATACTTGCGAAAAGAAAAAACTCAATCAAAAAAGAACGAGGAATTATGCTCAAAGAGAACGGTATGTTGACAAAAAAATTCCTCGAACTACTTCCTTTTTCACTGACCCGTGGACAGATGGAAGTGATAAAGAGCATTGCGGCGGATATGGCGGAACCGCAGCCGATGAATCGTCTGCTGCAGGGAGACGTCGGCTCAGGGAAAACCGTCGTTGCTCTATATGCTATGCTTATAGCTGTAGAAAACGGTTATCAATCAGCCCTGATGGCGCCGACAGAACTCCTTGCCGAACAGCATTTCCTGAACCTTAAAGAGATTCTGAAAAAGTTGAATCTCGATTCCGCCCTCCTCACAAGCAGCATCAGAACGAAAGAAAAACAGGAAATAATCAAAAAAATATCTGCAGGAGAAATTGACATAATTTTCGGGACCCATGCATTAATCGAAGGGAATGTAATCTTCAAAAAATTGGGACTTGCAGTCGTCGATGAACAGCATCGATTCGGTGTAATGCAAAGGGCGGCGCTGGTCAATAAAGGCGTCAATCCCGATTTTCTTGTACTCTCCGCCACCCCTATACCGCGTACCATCGCACTTACACTCTACGGAGACCTGGATATTTCGCTCTTAAAAGAAAAACCTCCGCATCGAGGCGAGGTAATAACACGGATCGTAAAACCCC
The DNA here is from genome assembly GCA_011052815.1 of candidate division WOR-3 bacterium. Classification (NCBI taxonomy): domain Bacteria; kingdom Pseudomonadati; phylum Caldifarciminota; species Caldifarciminota bacterium. Next base: position 12,240 of record DRIG01000044.1, read on the forward strand.
GGGAAAAGAACGCCGCTTTTGATTTTGTTAAACAGGAATTATCCCGAAAAAGACAGGTCTTCATCATCTGCCCGATAATCGAGAAATCCGAAAAACTCGACCTGAAATCAGTGGCAGAAGTCTATCAGGAAATCACCAGGACATTCCCCAATCACTCGGTGGGAGTGATCCACGGCAGATTGAAAACAGACGAAAGGATGAAGATCATGACTCAATTCCGCAACGGTGAACTGGAAATCCTTGTTGCTACGACCGTCATAGAAGTCGGGGTCGATATACCAAATGCCACGGTGATGTTGATCGAACATCCTGAAAGATTCGGTCTTGCACAACTCCATCAACTCAGGGGACGGATCGGAAGAGGAGCCCAGAAGTCGTATTGTTTCCTCTTTCTCGACCGTTTTGTCTCCGAGGAGACATTTGAACGTATATCGTTCTTTGAGAAGAACAACAACGGCTTCGCATTGGCGAATAAAGATATGAGTTTACGCGGACCCGGCGAAATACTGGGTAAAAAACAGCACGGTCTCCCCGACATCAAAATCGGAGACCTGGAGAACGACCGGGAACTCCTGTTTTCAGCCCGTGATGATGCCTTTGAACTCATAAAGAAAGATCCGGAAATGAACGATTCAGAACATTATATGCTTCGGAGATATTTACAAAAAATCGCAAAGAAAGAAAATTTATTACGGATCGGATAAGGAGGAAATGATGAAAATGACCAAAAAAATCAACACCGACGGACTTTCCGCTGCAGTATATTCCATGCTGTTAATGTCCATATTCTTCTTTTCCTGTACAAAGATACCGCAGAATGTGGGCAAAACCCGGGAAATAATCGTCGTCTCGTCGAAGGTGGACACAAATTTAATAATCAAAAACCTGCAGCTCTATAATTATGTTCCGCAGAAGGAAGGATTGTTCAAATTTATCTGCATTTCTGATTCAGCGATTGAAAAATATGATAAATTCCACACGATATTCCTTTACGGCTCTCTTGAAGATGAATTTATAAACCTTCTGCTGAACAGAGATGCGAAAAAAGCCACTGAAAAAGACACATTCACATTATTTAAACTGAATGACCTGTGGGCGAAAGGACAACTTGCGATTATCCTTGTAACCGCCAGGCCGGAATATATCCAGCCGGGGATAGAGAAGTATAAGGAACTGCTCGTAAAGATATTGGAAGAAAACTATTATTCAAGGATAAAAGAGAATTATTATACCAAACATTTCGACAAGCAGTTGAAAAAAAGTTTAAAAAGATTCGGGATAGTCTTTGATCTCGATAAGCAATGGTTGATCGACTCCACATATAAAAACGAAAATTTCATCTTTGTGCACGCCCACTTTCCCGACCGCAGTATCTTCTTCTATAAAGAAAAACTGAATGGCGAACTGACAAAAGCGTTTGCAGTGGCAAAAAGAAACAGTCTGACCGGGAAATACTACGATGGTGATTATATTCTGGAAGAGCTTACTGATATCGAAAAGATTGAATTCAAAAATATGAAAGGCATAAGAATGAAAGGCGTCTGGCAGAATGATTCACTGGTCGCCGGCGGACCGTTTCTCTCTTATTTTCTGACCCATCGGGATACCCTCTATGTCATAGACGGACTGTTATTCAATCCCGGCGAGAGAAAGAGCGAGTATTTCACAACTTTGGAAGTAATCCTCAATTCCTTTGAATTGGTTGAATAAAATAAAAATCTTGACAAAGCGGATATAATGATTAATATATATTATATTATAGCTAATGGAGGAAGATATGGCAGAACGAGATTTTTCTGAAATTGCAAGATTGAGTGAACGTTACAACAAAGATCCAAAATCAAGAATATTCGTCCAGCTTGCTGATGCATACCGGAAGAACAATATGATAGATGAAGCACTCGAAATACTGCAAAAAGGACTGCAGCACCATCCTAACTACAGTCTTGCTTATTTAATCCTGGGAAAATGCTATTTTGACAAAAGGATGTACGCTCAGGCAAAAGATTCCTTTGAAAAAACTTTATCGTTCGACCCCCAGAATATCGTCGCCCTGCGCATGCTTGCCCAGATATGCGAAACCACAAAGGACGAGGAGGGTCAAATTTCAGCGTATAAAGGGATTCTTACGATTGATCCTTTCGACGCCTCGGCGAAAGAAAAACTCGATCGTTTGGAGGCACTCAGGAAAAAAGAACCCTTATATACCATGTCCATGGCGGAAGAATACGAACGCCAGGGAGATTTGACAAAGGCTCTGGAAATATATGAACATCTTCTTTTCACCGATCCCACTGATATCTTGCTTCAGGAAAAAGTCAAACAACTGAAGGAAAAAACAGGCGGAGAAACCCAGAAAGCGGCGGAAGAAAAACTTGAAAAGTTGCAGGTGGAGACATTCTTTAAGCCAGAGGATCTGGAAAAACCTCAGCAGGTCGAACCTTCTGCTCCTCAACCGGACACCATCCAACCGGTGCAGGAACCAGAACCGGTCCAACCGATGGAAAAAACCGAAGAACCGCAGCAACCGACTATTCAAGAGCAGCCTAAACAAGAAACAGACGCTAAAGTGGAAGAAAAACTTGAAATCCTTCAGCCGTTTGGTGAAGAACCTTCCCCTCCGAAAGAAGAGCTTGACATATTGAAACCCGTTGAGGCAACTGAAGAGGAGAAAAGCGAGGAACCAACACCTATAAAGCTGCAGGAAGAAACAGCTGTTTCTCCGGTCGAAGAAACGCCTCGGGATGATAAAACAACACCTCCGGCTGATGTTCAGGCAGCACCGGAATCAACGGAAGAAGAAGAAATTATGTCGCTCGAAGATTTTTTAACTGAAGAACCATCTGAGAAGGTTGAAGAAACAACGCCGATATCAGAAACAAAAGAAGAATCACCCCTCGCCGCAACAGAACCGATTCAGGCAGCGACTACGCAGTTAGCTCCGGAGCCTGAAGAGCGGACTGAAGAACCACCTCTGTCAACTCCGGAAGAAAAACCGATACCGATTAAAGAAGTTGAACCCACACCTTCAGCTCAAGAACCGAAAGAAGAAATCGACCAACCGCCTCAACCCATGTCTGAAGAGCAGGAGCCGGAAATCAAATTAAAACCCAAGAAACCGGAAGAAAAGACTCCACCGGCTGTTGACAGCTCACAACCAACCGAGCAGAAACCTGCACCGCCTGAGCAACAACCGGAAAAGCCCGATGAAAAAAAGGAACCGGAAAAGCCGAAAGAAGAGGATTTTAAATCTTTCCAGGATTGGCTTTCAGGTCTGTTAAAATGAAGATAAAAAATATTGAAAAACTTGTCAAAATTTTGGAAAACAGTGTCGTTTCAGAAATTGAAATCACTGATCTGTTCGGCCGCACTGTGAGAATAAGAAAATCAGGCAATAATACCCAGATAACACAAACTCCAGCTAAAAAGCAACCTACCGCGGTCTCTGAGCCGCAAACCACCGAGCAGGAAGATAAAAAGAACCTGGTTGCGATTAAATCTCCTATAGTAGGTACTTTTTACCGTGCACCGGCACCCGATGCTCCCCCTTATGTGGAAATCGGAGACGTTGTCAAACCCGGTCAGGTGGTCTGTATCGTGGAAGCGATGAAGTTGATGAATGAAATCGAATCCGACGTTGCGGGAAAGATTGTAAAAATACTGGTCAAGAACGAAGATCCTGTCGAATATAATCAAGAACTGTTTTTGATTGAACCCTTATAATTTTAAAGAAAAAAGAGGCAGAAGATGGAATTAAAAGGTCTTCTTGAAAAAATGCAAAAAGTAAATGCTTCAGATTTACATCTGAAAGCAGGTTCAACACCGGTTTTCAGAATCGACGGAAAACTTGTTTCGGAAAAAGGGGAATCACTCACGCCGGAAAATTTAAAGACCATGGCATATCAAATAATGACCCCTTCCCAGCAGCAGACATTCGAACGTATGAAAGAAATGGACTTTGCAATCAGTGTTCGGGGTATTGGAAGATTCAGGGTTAATGTCTTCTTACAGAGGGGCAGTATCGCCATAGCCATGCGTGCAATTCCTTTTTCAGTACGGCGAATCGAAGAATTGAACCTCCCCCTGATACTCAAGGATATCGCATTAAAACCCAGAGGACTCATTCTCTGTACCGGCACCACTGGAAGCGGAAAATCGACCACTCTGGCGGCGATGATCGAACATATCAATGAAAACGTGGCGCGCCACGTAATCACGATCGAAGATCCAATCGAATACCTGTTCAGGGACAACCTCTCCATAATATGTCAACGGGAAGTATTGATGGATACCATCTCTTTCTCCATCGCCCTGAAACACATTCTGCGGCAGGATCCCGATGTAATACTCATCGGTGAAATCCGCGACCGGGAAACAATGGATGTGGCGCTGAAAGCCGCGGACACGGGGCATCTTGTGCTTTCAACACTCCACACCTTAAACGCTACAGAAACGATCAACCGTATCATATCATTCTATCCACCGCATCAACACCAGCATATCAGGGTTCTGCTCGCGACGACCCTCACCGGTGTGGTCTCTTTAAGACTCTTACCGCGTTCCGACGGTAAAGGGCGGATACCGGCGGTGGAAGTGCTCTTATCAACCCCGACAATAAAAGAATATCTGCTTGATCCTGTGAAGACAATGCTCATCCAATCAGCGATTGAAGAAGGGTATGGCCAATATGGTATGCAGACATTCGACCAATCAATCTTTAAATTGTACAAAGACGGCTTGATCTCCTATGATGACGCCATCCAGGCGGTCACCAATCCTGATGAATTCAAACTGCGACTCGTCGGCATCGAAGCCACGGCAGAGCGAGGATGGGGCGCCTTTGATAAAAAATAGAATATACCCAAAGAAGTCCATATCCACCGTTATCAATTAAACCCGGGTGAAGACGCCTGAATATCCATGAAGTTCAAAAAACTGCTCATAGCCAACCGCGGTGAAATCGCCATCCGGATAATCCGTGCTGCAAAGGAACTGAAACTCCAGACAGTGGCGGTGTATTCCGAGGTCGACAGCAACGCCCTCCATACAAGGTTGGCTGACGAAGCCGTCTGCATAGGACCGCCGCCGAGCAAAGACAGTTACCTTAATATCACCAGAATCATCAGCGCCGCAGAAGTCACCGGTGCGAAGGCGATACACCCTGGTTACGGTTTTCTCGCGGAAAATCCGGAGTTTGCGGAAATATGTGAGTCGTGCGGCATAACCTTCATCGGTCCGAAACCCGAACATATCAGAATAATGGGTGATAAGATAAAAGCGAAAGAGACGATGGCTGAAGCCGGTGTCCACGGTATTCCCGGCAGCGGAGGTGCAGTAGAAACACTGAAACAGATACGGAAGGTCGTCGATAAAATCGGCTTCCCGATTATACTCAAAGCGGCTTCCGGAGGTGGAGGAAAAGGAATGAGGATCGCCCAGAACAACGAAGAACTGGAATCCGGATTTCGTATCACCCAGGCGGAGGCAAAAGCAGCTTTCGGCGACGGCAGAATCTACATCGAAAAGTACATCACAAAACCCAGACATATCGAAGTTCAGATAATCGGAGATTCTTTCGGGAATGTCGTTGCACTCGGTGAACGGGAATGTTCGATTCAACGCCGACATCAGAAACTCATCGAAGAATCACCGTCGCCGGTGGTCGATAAAAAACTCAGACAGAGACTTATGGAGGCTGCAATCCAGGCGGCGAAGACTATTCAATATCAATCAGCCGGCACCATCGAATTCCTTATGGACGAAAACAAAAATTTCTACTTTATGGAGATGAATACCCGAATCCAGGTTGAGCATCCTGTCACAGAGATGGTCACCGGTATCGACATATTGAAAGAACAAATCAAGATCGCCATGGGAGAAAAACTCGGGTTCACTCAAAAACAAATTTCTTTGAAAGGCCATGCCATAGAATGTCGGATTAATGCAGAAGACCCGTCGCGTAATTTTGTTCCCACACCGGGTAAAATCACTTTCTTCCATATGCCCCAGGGACTCGGTGTAAGATTCGACACCCATATCTTCGCCGGTTATACAATTCCCAGCCATTATGATTCCCTTATAGGAAAACTTATCGCCCACAGCAACTCCCGGTTGGAAACAATCGCCCGGATGAAACACGCCCTTGAAGAAACGGTCATTGAAGGAATTCCGACGACAATCCCTTTCCATCTGAAGATTATGGACAATGAGAAATTCATCCGCGGCAACATCTCAACCCATTTCATCGAAGAAATAACAGAATCCTGAATCCCCCATATTCTCTATATATATTGACATAACCTCAATTATAGTTATACTGATATTTTAGTATGCCTAACGGACTCCTCATCCTGGAGGATGGAACATTCATAAAAGGTAAAACCTTCGGCGCCAAAACAGAGGTTTTTGGAGAGATAGTATTTAATACCTCAATGACCGGATATGAAGAATCGTTCACAGATCCCTCTTATGCGGGTCAGATTCTTCTTATGACCTATCCACTGATAGGCAATTATGGTATTCATAAAAAGAATCTCGAATCACACAAAACCCAGATCCGCGGACTTGTCGTAAAAGAACCGTATCTGCATTCCCACCGTGGGCAGCAGCTGGCTGACTTCATAAAGAAAGCGGCAATCCCCTGCCTCTACAGCGTCGACACTCGTGCTTTGACTCTCAAGATAAGAAAACACGGAACAATGAAAGCGATGATAATCTCTGAAAATTCCCCGGCTGTTGATATAACGTCATATCTAAAAAAAATAAAAAACACCCCTTATCCGGATACTGAAAATCTGGTTGCAAGAGTTTCCTGTAAAAGGATAATCGTCCATAAAAGCAGAAAGAAGAAGAAGGTCGTTTTGATCGATTGCGGTGTCAAAAAGAGTATTTTAAAAAATCTTAAAAAATACGCCGCGGTAATTCAGGTTCCCTATGATACCTCTACAGCAGCCATTAAAAAGATTTCTCCCGACGCCGTCGTGATATCCAATGGGCCGGGTAATCCGGAACATCCACAAATATTGAAAACAACAGTCAAAACAGCAGCCGACTTGGTTAACTACTATCCGGTATTCGGTATCTGTTTAGGCCATCAGATTCTCGGCAGGGCGCTCGGTCTCAGGACATATAAGTTAAAATTCGGACACCGCGGTTCGAATCATGCTGTAAAGAACCTAAACAACGGCAGTCTCTATATCACCTCTCAAAATCACGGCTATGCACTCCAGGCGAAATACAGTAATAAAGAGGTTGAAATTGACTGGCTGAATGTAAATGACCACACTGTGGAAGGACTCCGCCACAAAAAATTACCGGTCTCCTCAGTACAGTTTCACCCTGAAGCATCACCCGGTCCCCGGGATACTGAATTCCTTTTCAGAAACTTTATGGAGTCACTGTAATGGCTAAAAGAAGAGACCTTAAGAAACTTCTTATCATCGGTTCTGGTCCCATCATAATCGGCCAGGCGGCGGAATTCGATTTTTCAGGTTCCCAGGCGAGTCTTTCATTACGGGAAGAAGGTTACAAAACCATCATAGTAAATTCAAATCCAGCGACCATCCAGACCGATCAGGACACCGCGGATATAGTTTATATCGAACCACTTAATCTGGAAACTTTGACGAAAATTATAGAAAAAGAAAGACCGGACGGCCTCCTGCCCGGATTTGGAGGGCAGATCGCCCTGAATCTGGCTTATAATCTTGCCGGAGAAGGCGTTCTCGAAAAATACTCGGTGGAACTTCTCGGTTCTAACTACGAAACAATCGAGATGGCGGAAAATCGTGAATCCTTCAGAAACCTGATGGAAACAATCAATGAACCGATACCGAAAAGCTTTGCCTGCCGAAACTTTGAAGAAATCCGACAGGCGCTGAAAGAGATCTCGTATCCGGTTTTAATCAGACCCGCATATACGCTGGGCGGGACAGGAAGCGGTGTCGCCGAATCATGGAACCAACTCCAAGAGATAGCCGCTGCCGGACTCAGACAATCTCCCATCAACCAGGTGCTTGTTGAAGAAAATCTTCTGGGATGGAAAGAATTCGAATATGAAGTGATGCGCGACGGTGACGACAACTGCATAACTATCTGCAGTATGGAGAATATCAATCCCATGGGTGTACATACCGGTGAAAGTACAGTGGTGGCTCCGGCTCAGACCCTCACAGACAAAGAAAATCAATCTCTCAGAAGTATAAGTCTGAAAATCATAAGGGCGCTCAAGGTCTGCGGAGGTTGTAATATCCAGTTTGCGGTGAATCCCAAAAAATGGGAATACAGAATCATCGAAGTCAATCCAAGAGTTTCACGGTCTTCTGCCCTTGCGTCCAAGGCGACCGGTTATCCCATTGCACGCGTCAGTGCCAAGATAGCGGTAGGAATGACCCTGGATGAAATACCGAACGCCGTGACAAAAAAGACATATGCGGCATTTGAACCGACACTCGACTATGTGGTGGTCAAAATACCACGCTGGCCCTTTGATAAATTTCCGACCGTCAACAGAAGAATAACAACCCAGATGAAATCGACCGGCGAGGCGATGGCGATCGGCAGCACTATTGAAGAAGCACTCCTCAAGGCGGTACGAGCCCTGGAAATTTCTCAAGACGGGTTTGAACCCGAAAATATCATAGAATATAAATTAATAAAGGAATTACAGGAACCCACAGACCGCCTGCTCTTCTGCATCGCCGAGGCGTTACGGCGGGGATATTCAGTAGATAAAATCGCCCGTCTGACGATGATCGATAAATTTTTCATTAATAAATTCGCCCGGATAATAAGATTCGAAAAGCGCCTGAAAAAGGAAAAACTTTCAAAGGAACTGTTAAGAGAAACAAAACGCCTTGGCTTTTCTGATAACGATATCGCACGCATCATCGAGGAGACACCTGATAAAATAAGAAAGCTCCGCCGTAAATACGGTATCCGTCCTAAATTCAATATGGTCGACACCTGTGCCGGTGAATTCGAAGCAGCCACTCCATACTATTATTCAACCTATTATACAACCGGCTTCAGAAAGAGAAAAAGAAAAACCAATAAAAAACGCATACTCATCATCGGATCAGGACCCATCCGTATCGGGCAGGGAATCGAGTTCGACTACTGCTGTGTTCATGCAGCGGTCGCACTGAAGAAGCTGGGTTATGAAGCAATCATGATGAACAGCAACCCTGAAACAGTATCCACTGATTTCGATGTATCAACGAGATTGTATTTCGAGCCCCTCACCCTGGAAGATGTCCTGAATGTCATTGATGAAGAAAGATGCGGTGGTATGATCCTGCAGTTCGGAGGCCAAACCTCGATAAATTTATCAATCCCCCTGTCTCAACTACGCAAAAGAGGACACTATGATTACAAAATACTGGGAACCCAACCCGTCGACATCCATCGTGCCGAAGACCGTAAACTTTTCTCGCAGTTATTAAAGACGTTGAAAATACGCCACCCTTCTTTCGGAACCGGCTATTCTTACGAAGACGTCAAACTCGTCGCGGAAAAAATCGGCTACCCCGTGATAGTAAGACCGAGTTATGTACTCGGCGGCAGGGCGATGGAAATAGTCTATGAACAGGAAGGCTTGGAACAGTATATTGAGGCGGCGGCGAGGGTCTCATGTGAACACCCGGTGTTGGTTGATAAATACATCGCTGATGCGATTGAAGTCGATGTCGACGCCTTATGCGACGGTAGAGATATTTTCATTGCAGGGATTATGGAACATATCGAACAGGCGGGTGTCCACTCCGGTGATTCCTACTCGGTCATGCCGCCCTACACCTTACATAAAAAGACCATCAAAGACATCGCCTCAATCACACGCAAGATCGCAATTGCATTGAATACAAAAGGTTTGATCAATATCCAGTTCGCGGTAAAAAATAATAAAATATATGTTCTGGAGGCGAATCCGAGAGCATCGCGAACCATCCCCTATGTATCAAAAACCATCGGCCTACCCCTTGCAAAATTAGCCACCTATGTAATGGTCGGAAAATCACTGGAAGACCTGAGAAGAGAAGGATTACTGCATAATCCGCCGAAAAGCAAATTTGTCTCAATCAAAGGGCCGGTCTTTCCTTTCCTGAAATTACCTGGAGTCGACCCGATCCTCGGACCAGAAATGAAATCAACCGGTGAGATAATGGCGATCGACAAAAACTTCGGAGCGGCGTATTATAAAGCAATTCTCAGCGACAATAAATTCAGCAGTTCTGGAACCGTCTATATAACGGTTCGGGACAGTGACAAACCCAAGATATTAAAATTGGCGAAAGAATTCATCAAACTCGGTTTTGACATCGTAGCGACAAGGGGAACCGCGGATTTTCTGAGAAATCACGGGATAGCCGTTAAAACAACTTACCGCATAGATGAACACAAATCTCCCAATGCACTCGACTTAATGAAAGCTCGTAAAATAGATCTGATAATAAACACCCCCACCCTGACATTCCGTGCGAAACGCGATGGTTATGCAATGAGACGACTCGCAGTTGAATTGAATATTCCGTTCATCACCGCCTTGACTTCAGCAAAAGCGGAGATTGAAGCGATTAAATTCGCGAAAAAACATCCGCTTGCAATACACCCGCTCCACGAATACCACAAATGAATCGTGTATTAATTCTTGACTGAATCCTTATTTTATATATAATTATTTTACTATGCCGATAAATGACAGATGGAGGAAATTAATCCCTGAGCAGATACAGAATGCTCCGGACTTTCCCGGCGTCTTTGAATTCACCGACATATTACAGGAAAGTATTCTCTATATCGGCCGCACAGAAAGCCTCGCCCAGACGATTCAAGAAATCTTTGAAAAGAAACCACCGGAATTCGCCATGGTGAGTTTTTTCCGTTTCCATGCCACGAATGATTATGAAAATGAATATAAACAACTGCTCGCTGAATATCAGGAAAAATACAATAATACTCCGCCCATAAACAACAGATTAGCTCAGAATTAGAGATTTAACGCAAAAAATATCCTGGTGGACAAACTACTACTTGATTTTGTCTGTCTTGATTTTTATCAAACCCAGATTCGCATCCTTCTGGCATATTACAAAGAAAATTCCTTCTTCTGACTCTTTCACAAAAAAAACATTATTCTGGGTATAGAGAACCACTGATGCCCTTTCAATATCAAGACTTCGCTTAATGGTATTAATAACCTGGGCAGCCATAGCTGCGGATTTTTCCGCGTTGTATCCCACTGTGAACTGGCTCTCTATAACAAAACCATCATCGGTCGCCAAGCCGGCACCCAGAACTTTCGGAATTTTCGTCAATTCATCTACCTTCATCCTAAGATCTCCCTTATTTCATCAATAACCTTGCGTGCATAGACAAACACCAAGCCGGGTTTTGTCTCTTTACGGGTTATCACAGTAAACAGCGAATCACCGGCTGTTATCACACAGATTGTTTCATCATTTTTTTCAATTATAAACTTCTCGACACGACCTTCTTTCAAAAATCGAAACGACTCCTCGGCTTCATTATAGATAGCAGCAATCATCGCACAAAGCTCTTCAATATCAGCATACTCCTTATAATAATTCTGTATCAGAAGTCCATCCCTGGAGCAGATAAAAGCACCTTTTACCGTCTTTATATCCAGTAGTTTCTTAATCGGTTTTTCTAAGGAAGCAAGAGGAACAACCACCTCGACCTCTTTCTTCTCCTCTTTCACCTCAGGCTCAGGTACTGCCACAGCCTCAACCTCTTTCTTCTCCTCTTTCACCTCAGGCTCAGGTACTGCCACAGCCTCAACCTCTTTCTTCTCCTCTTTCACCTCAGGCTCAGGCACTGCCACAGCCTCAACCTCTTTCTTCTCCTCTTTCACCTCAGGCTCAGGCACTGCCACAGCCTCAACCTCTTTCTTCTCCTCTTTCAC
>DRIG01000045.1 GCA_011052815.1 candidate division WOR-3 bacterium
CCGGTATTCTCTAAGGTAACGACCAGATCCGCAGTCTCACCCGGATCCAAAATACCGTTGCCATTACCGTCGTTCGTCACAACCACATCCACAAAACCCAACACCGGTGCGTAAACCGTGACTGTAGGATGCGCCAGCCAGGTGCTGTCATTGATGTCATGGAATTCAAGATCAAAGTTTATTACATGTCCATCTGGACAATCATTGGTCACTGTAAACTGGTAATAGGGATTGGACAGGACGCTGTCATTCACCGGGATATCGCCGTACCAGCTGGAATCAGTCGTGAGTGAGGCATAGGGATCTGATTCCGTAAGATAACCGTAGACACTATAGGCGGTTTCACTTCCAATGTTCTTTGCCCAGACTCCCATGTCAATCGTTTCACCGGGATTGACCTGGCCGTTGCCGCCTGAATCATTAATTATTAAGGCGGCTAAGGAAACATAGGGACCTGACGCTGTCGTGACCATGGCATAGCCTTCGTAAGGAATATAGTTATGTTTGGTCACAGTTACATACATTGTGTCGCCCGGAGTGGTTGGTGCAATATCTAAGTTTGCATTTCCAGAAGCATTGGTATATGCTGAAACGTGCATTTCAGGTGATTGGTTGGGAATCCAGCAGCAGACGAGTGCGTTTTCCAAAGGACTTCCACCGTCCGTCACTGTAACTGTAAAAGTAGAGGAACCAGGATATACAATCGCATTGTGGCTTACCGTCATTGAGGCCGGGGCTTCGGTCCAGAGATCGAGCGATGGATCACCGAGCACATGATAGGCTTCGTAATAGTATTGTTTCAAAGAAGAACTGGAGTTGTACACGCCGTCGTACATACCATCTTCTGTAAACCTGCCGTGTTCGTATATTGAATCAACGTAGATTGCTTCATACCATTCGCGCTGCAGCCAATCGTCTTCATCCCAGTAAGTGGACGGGCAGGAACCATAATAAGCAACCGCACCACCGTTCTGTTTTCTGATCCATGATTCTCCTCCACAGGGATTGGTGTTTGAACCGAAGTTGTTTGCCAGACAACAATGGCCGGTTGCAATTGTGAGATAATCACCGTTGGTCAGCTGGTTCACTTCAGTAACAGTGAATTGGGGACCGTCGTGCCAGCCGTCATCACTGCCGTGGCCCGACATTGTGATCAGGATGCGTCCGTCATTTACATTATCAAAGACATCCTGGGTTGTCGCGCCATAGGTCGTCATATAGAGTTTATATGTGGTATAGCCGTTCGGATCCATAAATGTACTTGTACAATAATTGTGGGTTCCTTCGCTGACCGTGTAGTTGTCGACTCCAGCGCAGAAGGCATCTTCTTTGAACCAGCCGGCAGGCAGGTTTGCTTTTTCATATTTTAATATTTTGTCGACCTCGGTTGTGATATGGGTGGTGTTTTCACACGACAACCTGCCGTGAAAGATGTCAGGAAGATAACCCGTGCCGTCTGTTTCAGCATAATAGAGGTCGGTTACCCGACCCGAAGAACTGCCTGTCGGTGCGGGCATATAGCCGCCGTTGACGTCGCCGACCAGAAGAAGATATGTAGGAAGCGGAGATTGAGCGTCGATATAGCTTTCAATACCGCTCGGCGTCCAGGAACTGATGCTGTCCTGGTTCGCAACTTTTACCTTGAATCCTTTTTTCTTGAGCCAGTAAGCGAGATCATTGACTTCGTTCTGGAAATTATTATGGGTGATGATTAAATAATGAATTGGAAGCGGCAGGACACCGCGGTTCAGTTCTGTAAATAGATCATAATTTATGATTTTGTCTTTTAGAAAATCCTCAAATAAGGAAGAATAGTCTTTCAGGAACCTGATACGTGTTTTTGTTAGATCACCGCCGAGAAACTTCACCTTCAACTTGAGTCGTTTGAAGACCTTTATCCGCTTGGTCACGGGATTATACTGAACCGGCGTAATCATAAGCAGGTTCAGACGGTGACCACGCATGATATCATCATTTTCGATCTTGATGATCTCTTCAGGATAATATTGATTTGTGTTATAAACTTTTTCGTCGATTTCAAGAACCGGTTTCTGGCCCGGTACCTTAAGAACCGATGCCAGCGCCGGCATTACTCGATCAACAATACCGACTTCTGACAACTCGATTTCTTTGTACTCGGAACTTACCACTGTGATCTCCACCCGAGCGTCGAAAGGGACTCCGATCGTCTGTTTGATCGCGGGTAATTGTGGTTTTCCTATATCGCCCGTGTAATATGCATCAGGTAGACTGAAACGAACAAAGGTTTCGTTGGTCGTATTGAGCATTTTATCGGTGGTGATGGTGTTGACTTCCAGTCCTGTTATTGATATTTCAAGAGTCAGCCCTTCGGGCGTCGATGAAAGCAATCTTATTTCAGGCGCTGATTTGATACCGCTGTTATCTATCGGAATCCATCGGGCATAGAGGAGTGGGAAGGTGAATAACATCAAGATCAATAACAATATTCTACACTTTGGCAAACCCTGCTTCATAAGACCTCCTTTTAGTTTATGAAAACTTCAAGATAAATGAACTTAAAAATTGAGGGGTAATTATCACGAGATTTAAGTCTTTCTTCACCTTTTTCTTCTTTCTCCCGATTGATAAATAATTATCTCTCATTATTATAATATAATAACAAAAATTTCCTGTTTGTCAACCCTTTATTTCACCCTTGACCATTATGAGGAGGGGGGTCCAACAGGGGGGGTAAAAGCATAGGAGGTGTCTTATTGGACCTCCCTCCTAATCCTTATAATAAGTCAATATCGACCGAGTTTTTCTTACCTCTTTCTTATTAATTATAATAATTATTTATAATTTGTCAATAGAAATTTTTGTGGGATAACGCCCTCAGTTCGTTCTCCAGAAAAAGCTTGATTTCTCTGTTTTCCGGGTTCCTGAGGATTGCGGTCTTGAAATTTTCAATTACTTTTCTGAGATCACCTTTATTCTTATATACCAGCCCGTTCAAGAAATAATACTGCCCGGCCAAATAGTGTTCAATTTTTACTTCATCTTTGATGCCTTTAATCACGTCTTTGGGGTCGATTCTGTATCTCATAAGGCTTAAAAGATTTTTATGCCAGTTCTCTCTTTTCAGGGTTTTACCGGAAAAGAATTCAAGATAAGGACGGTCGTCTGTATTGATCTTTGCTCCTTTTGTGTATTTCTGCACAGCTTCTTCATCGAGCATTATGGATACCGCCAATAAATAGGGATCGTCGAGAAAGGGGTCGTTCAGCTCTTTTAATCGTTCTTTTAAAAGGGAGAAATCAATTATAATTTCTTCATCAGCCGCCACAAGTATGGCATGGGAATGAGCCAGCCATATCGTGGTATGGGGAAATACAGAAGAGAAGGTCTTTATCAGGATTTTAAACTCTTCTGGTGACAGTTTATGAAGCGGAAGGTATTGGCATATCACCCCGTCTCTGGAAAGGTGTTTTTTGCACAAATCAAAATATTCTTTTGTATACAGACTATTGCATCCCAGAATCGGGTGAGTCGGATCACAGGAGATGATGTCATATTTTCGGTCGGTAAGGAGGATGAAATTTCTTCCGTCAGCGGGGATGAAGTTTATCTTGGGGTTGTGCATGATTCCATGGTTGAATTGAGTGAAGAATGCCGCTGCTTCTTTCACCCCCGGACAGATTTCAACACAGTCCAGACATTCAGGCGTATGGGTGGCGACAGTGGAGGCGGTGATACCGATGCCGAAGCCCACGATCAATACATTTCGTGCCGATGGATTGATGATAAAGGGTAGATGCCCGAGCATCTTCACCACCTTTAAGGCGTCATAAGTGGTGCCGCAGACCGCGTTGTTGTTGACATAACACGCCCTGATACCGGTGAACTCATCCTCGGTTACGACCACGGTGCCGTCCCGGGTTTCTTTATAGTACAGAATTTTGTCGGAGCGCATACGTGAACGGAACAGGGAGGGAGGTAAGACCATTTGATTGCTGAATCCGATGAAGAAGATGAGGGTGACGATTACCAGGACAGAAGAAGGCACAAGCCAATATTTTGTTTTCTTCTCTTTTTTCGCCGTTGCGATTATTAAAAGAACAGCGGTTAAAAGATTAAGGCCGGCGATCAGAATGATACCCCTTATCACGCCGAAACAGGGGATAATGACGAAAGCGGCGCCCAGAGAACCGAGGATGGCGCCTGCTGTATTCATAAAATAAACCCAGCCGATACTCTTTGCCAGTTGTTGGACATTGCGGGTGTATATTCTGCAGATAAGGGGAAAACTGATGCCCATCAGCAGTGTCGGTAAGAACATAATTACAAAGGACAAAAACAACCCGGGAATTATGATCCGCAGCAGTGGTATCTCCAGAATCCCCCGAAACAGGAATAATAATCCCGGTATTCTGTTTAAAAAGAACCCCGTTATGATCGCGTAGATTGCGATTCCCGCCTGACAGATTATAAGAATCATAACCATTTCTTTTTTTTCGCTGAGGAATCTTCTGAAGAGAAAACTTCCAGAGGTTATTCCGGCAAGAAAGATAACGAGCACACTCGTAAAACTGTAAGTGGAGTTTGAAAGAAAGATGTGTAGGGAGCGCGTCCATAAGATTTCGTACGCCAGGCTGCAGAAGCCGGTGATACCGGCGATGATCAGCGAGAGTATTAAGATGCTGGATGGATACGGCGGTGTGGTCAACGGTTTTTTCTCTTTTTTTGTTGCAGTGGACGGCTGAGCGGAATTCTTTGCAAAAAACAAGGCGGCTGCTCCGATTATGAGATTGAGTGCGACTGCTGTAAAGAGTGTGATATTCTGGCCAAAATATCGAATGAGGAAGAAACCGGTTAAAGCTACGCCGATGATACTGCCGAGGGTATTGAAGCCGTAGAGCATACCAATTCCTTTTCCGATGTCTTTATACTTTCTTATGTATATCTTGCTCAGGACAGGTATGGTTCCTCCCATAAACATGGTGGGAATAAAGATTGTCATTGCTGCAAGGAGAGTCATCGTCGGGAAAGAGAGGAAGCCGGATTTAAATACGGCATGGATGGTTTTATAAAGAACCGGAAGGGTTTGAAACAGGAAAACGAGAAATAATGAATACACTCCGATCCCCAGTTCAAGAACGCCAAACAATTTCACCGGGTTGGCTGTTTTATCGGCTTTTTCCCCGAAATAGATGCTTCCCAGACCCAGGCCGGCCATGAATACCGATACGACGACCGCCACCGCGATGATCGTGGCGCCGAAGGTCAGTGAAAAGATTCGTATCCAGACCACTTCATAGATCAGTGCTGAGACACCGGATAAGAAACATAATGATAATAATAATGGATATGGAAGGGTTGATTTTTTCATTATCTGAAAAGAATAAAAGGTTTTAAAAAGAATTACAGAATTATCACCACTTCAAAAGTACGCCGCCCCAGGTGAAGCCGGCACCAAAGGCGACCATCAGAATGAGGTCTCCTTTTTTTATTCTACCGGCTTTATATGCTTCGTCGATACCCAGGGGTATGGATGCAGCCGAAGTGTTGCCGTAGCGATCCAGATTTATTCCGACCTTTTCCATCGGGATATTGAGTCTTTTTGCAGTCGCTTCAATAATTCTTATATTAGCCTGATGAGGAATGAGCAAAGCAATATCCTTGGGGTTTACATTTACTTTTTCCAGTGTTTTTATTGCTGATTCATACATTGCACGGACTGCGACTTTAAATACTTTATTCCCTTCCATCTTGAGATAATGGAGTTTTTCCTCGATCGTTTCGTGGGTGGGGCGCATTCTCGTACCACCGGCGGGCATATAGAGAAGGTCGCCGTATGAACCGTCTGCAGCGAAATATGTCGAAAGAATCCCCCGTTCTTCATCAGTTTTCTTGAAGAGAGCGGCACCGGCTGCATCACCGAAGAGGACGCAGGTGGAGCGGTCCGTATAATCGGTTATCTTCGTCAATTCCTCGGCGCCGATGACCAGAATGTTGTCGTATCCTGTTTTGATAAAGGCATCGACGATGGAAAGGCCGTAGAGCCAGCCTGTACATCCGGCGGATATATCAAAGGAGATGATTTTGGGTGCACCGATCTTCGCCTGGACCAGACATGCTGTAGACGGGAAGAACATATCCGGGGTTGCTGTTGCTACTATGATTGCACCGATGTCAGCGGGTTCGACATCGGCTGATTTGAGCGCCCTCTGTGCCGCCGCTGCGGCGAGATCACTCGTCGGCGCATCTTCTGCTGAAACCCTTCTTTCTTTTATGCCGGATCGTGTTCTGATCCATTCATCCGAAGTATCGACGATCTTTTCCAGATCAAAATTTGTCAATACTTTATCCGGCACACAGCTGCCTATTCCTGCAATATATGCGTTCATTTTTTGATTCTCTTTTTTATTTCTTCAATTATATTGAATTCAATACACGTTTTGGCTAACTTGATCGCATTTTTTAATGCATGGGAAGAAGAATGTCCGTGACAGACGATTACTACACCTTCGACTCCCAATAAGATTCCGCCTCCGTATTCTTCGTAGTTGAATTTTCCTTTCAGTTCTTCCACTGCAGGTTTGACGAGAAATTGACCGACCTTGCGGCGTGCCACTGCATCCACCTCTTCACGGAGCATGGACCAGATGCTGTCAATCATACCTTCTAAGAATTTAAGAATTACATTACCGGTGAATCCGTCGGTGACGATGACGTCGGCGAATCCTTTCATTATGTTGTTTCCTTCGATATTTCCGATGAAGTTCATCTTGCGATCCTGAAGCATCTGATATGCCCTTTGTCTCACTTCGTCGCCTTTTATCTGTTCACTGCCGATATTCAGAAGGGCGACACGCGGGTTTTCTTTATCAAGGGCGATCTCACTTAAAACCGAGCCCATCAGACCGTAATTATAATAATCTATCGCCTTGGGGTTGATATTGGAACCGACATCGAGCATTATCGAATAGCCGTTTTCCACAGGGAGTGTTATCGCCAACCCCGCCCGTGAAAGTCCCTCAATCTTTCCCAGAGAAACCATGCTGAATCCCAGGATGGCACCGGTATTGCCCGCACTCACAATCGCTTCAATCTCTTTCTTCTGAAGCAATTGCACCAGTATACCGAGTGAAGAGTTCTTCTTTTTACGGATTGCGACGGACGGAATTTCGTGCATCCCGATGACTTCGTCAGCCACCCGGAATTCAAATCCGAATTTCACCACTTCTTTTTCGTAATCTCCTGTGCCGCAGACCAGGAGATCACAGATTGTTTCTTCTTTCAGTAATCTGAGTGCCTCGAGTTCATTTTTCGGGGCTGAATCTGAACCCATCAGGTCAAAACCGATCTTCAAGATTTCTCCTCTTTCTCCTTCGGCAATACGACCACTTTATCTTTATAGTTTCCACAGTCCGGGCAGACCCTGTGAGGTAATTTCGGACCGTGACATTTTGGACACTTAGTATATTGCAGCGGTTTGATCTTATATTGTGAGCGTCTCTTATTTTTCCGCGCATGTGATTGCCGTCGTTTTGGAAGTGCCATTTAACCTCCTTTTTTCATAAATAAATTTTCTCTGACCCTATGTTTTAGGGTAGAGGGACATCGCCGTAAACCACTCATTTAAAACAGCCATTCGTTTCTTCTTATCCTCAGGCAGTCTCAACGGTCTGCCGCGGCAATCGATGATCAGCCCGACCAGACCACCTTTCACTGTCGTGGTCAGTGGTTTACCTTTACCTTCACCTACATTGAATCCTTTTTCCGGACGCAGGGTGATGTTCACTGTTTCGTCTTTTGCAAGAGGGAAGAGGACGATTTCGCCGTATTTGACGGTTCTTTCTTCACTCTTTCCTTCTTTATTTTCAATCGTGATCTTCAGGACATTGGCTCCTTCTTTTCCTTCACCGACAGGTGCGATGCAGGTACCTAAGGGGATAAGGCAATCTTTATTGAAGACCTCGGTCGCAGAACGTTCGTGGACGGTCGATAAGACCCCCAGGTGAGGCATCATAAAGATTGAATCGACCGCCAGGCGTGTTATTCCTTCGGGCAGGAATGCATCGATCATCATTAATGCAGCCTGGTTTCTGCGCGGGGCGTGTGAAAGGATACCGCCTGACCCGATAATGAGGTCGAGGGACATCAAATCGATCAGTGTTTCTCCGGTCATTGATTGGGAAAATGCATCTGATATTGTTCTCTCCTGCTGAACACCTTTCAGACCGACCGCCATTGATTTATGTTGTTCAAACGCCAACCTCAGTGCTTCCCGGGCGATCGCCTGTTCGATCTTCAGATCTTCCAGGGCGCTGGGAATCGTGGTCGGACGAATCATCTTATTCCTGATTCTGTTGCGTAAACTTCGTTCCTCGATATCATGGGGCAGCCACCGCTGGATGTTTTCGATTCCCGCTTCAGCGAGTACATTGCTGATCGAATACGACATCCCGAGATTCGCACTTACTGTCCGGTTGAAGATACCCTGGAATACAGAAAAGACATCGGTCGTCGCGCCGCCGATGTCGACTCCTATGGCGGCGATCTTTTCTTTTTTCGCGACGGTCTCTACGAGAAGTCCTACTGCGCCGGGCGTGGGCATGATCGGAACGTCGGTCATATTCATCAGTTTCTTGTAACCGGGGGCATGCGCCATAACATGTTCCATGAACTGGTCGTGAATTTTATGGCGGGCGGGATTGAGATTTTCCCGTTCGAGAACAGGCCTTAAATTTTCTACAATCACCAGGGCGGTCTTTTCTTTCAAAGTTTTGAGAATTATTTCGCGGGCATCCTTGTTGCCTGCGTATATTACGGGCAGCTGATAACCCGTACCGAATCTCGGTCTGGGATCTGCGGCTTTGATCAATTCAGCCAGCTCCACGACATGTGAAACCGTACCACCGTCTATTCCGCCGGAGAGAAGAATCATATCAGGTCGTAGATTTCTGATCCGTTCGATCTTTTCATGAGGAAGTCTGCCGTCGTTTGAGGCGATTACATCCATAACGATCGCTCCGGCACCAAGGGCGGCGCGTGCCGCACTCTCCGCGGTCATCGTCAGGACGACTCCGGCGACCATCATCTGAAGCCCGCCGCCGGCAGAAGAGGTGGAAACATAAAAATCGACTCCTTCTTTATCCTTGACCCCTTTTACGATATTCTCTCCGTCCAGCAGTTTTACATTCGAAAGTTCTTCCACTTCACGAACTGCATTCAGAACTCCTTTCGTCACATCTTCATACGGAGCTTCGACCGTGGTGGGAGCTTCACCCCGGACAACCAATCGGTACTCTTCACCTCTTTTTTCTATTAATATCGCCTTGGTGGTTGTGCTGCCACAATCAGTGGCGAGAATTCTTTTTGGCTCTTTTTGATTCATTCCTTGCCTCCTCAAGCCGTTCAATCTCACATATCAATGCCTCGATATTTTCTCTGTCTTCCAGCATAGCTGTTATTTCTTCATATTCCCGATATGAAAATAATGCCCGGTAAAACGGCTGCATAAAGATCATAAGCTGATTCCCCAGAAATGTCAGGGGCTTTGATGATTCTAAAAAGACGATCGCCACAGGCGCCAGTCGATAATCGACTATCTTCTGAGCAATCTTATTTATTAAAAAGGTTTTTCTTTCTTCAGTTACTTTGAATTCTACTTCTTCCATCTTAATTTCAATTCCTTGATCGCCTTCACTTCATCAAGGCGTCTTACAGGGGTATTGTGCGGCGCGGACTTCAGCAGTTCAGGATTCTCTTCAGCCTCCTTGCGGATTTTTTTCATTGTCGCGATGAATCCATCAAGGGATTCTTTTGATTCACTGTCAGTGGGTTCAATCATCAGGGCTTCACTGACAATAAGCGGGAAATATATTGTCGGCGCGTGGAATCCGTAATCGAGCAAACGTTTCGCAACATCGAGTGTTTTTACACCGTATTCTTTCAGTTCTTTTCCAGAGAGTACTCCTTCATGCATGCAGAGGTCTGTATAGGGAAGAAAGTAATCGTCTTTGAGCGAAGCTATTACATAATTTGCATTTAAAATGGCGGATTTGGAGATCTGTTTGAGTCCCTGCTCGCCGATTATTCTCAGAAAGATATAGGCACGCACCATAATCAGAAAATTTCCGTAGAATGTCTGAACCTTGCCGATCGTATCAGGAAGGTCGTAGTTTAAACGGTACTGGCCGTTCTCCTTTTCAATGATCGGCACCGGAAGGAACGGCTTCAATGTGCTGGTTACCGCCACTGGACCTGAACCAGGGCCGCCGCCGCCATGAGGGGTTGAAAAGGTTTTGTGGAGATTGAAGTGAACTGCATCGAAACCCAGGTCTCCGGGACGGGTGATTCCGAGTAAGGCGTTCAGATTTGCTCCATCAAGATAGACCAGGCCGCCTTTCTGGTGGATGATTTCCGTGATCTTCTTCACATTCTTTTCAAAGAGCCCCAGGGTGTTCGGATTGGTCAACATCAGCCCGGCGACTTCTTCATTCATCAACTGATTCAGTTTCTCCATGTCCACAAGCCCCTGTTCGTCTGAAGGGAGCTTTATCGGTTGGAATCCGGAAAAATTCACACTTGCAGGATTCGTACCATGGGCAGAGTCTGGAATCAGAACATATTTTCTCTCTTCCTGTTTCTTCTTAAAATAAGCCTTGAAGATACTTATTGCAGTGAACTCGCCCTGGGCACCGGCAGCCGGCTGGAGTGTAATCCCTTCTAAATTGACGATCTTTTTCAGATATTCACCGAGTTCATACATCAATTTCAGGGCGCCCTGAACAGTCTTCTCGGGCTGAAGCGGATGGATGGCGGTGAAACCGTTCAGCCTGACCAGTTCTTCATTGATCTTGGGGTTATACTTCATGGTGCAGGAACCGAGAGGATAGAGGGCTTTATCGACGTGGTGATTCAATATCGAAAGATTGATGAAGTGCCTGACTATTTCAGGTTCACTCACTTCAGGAAGCTCAGCCGGAACACTGCGTCGAAATCTTTCGGAAATCTTTTCTTCGGGAAGATCGCACTGAGGCAGTGAATAACCTTTTCTCCCTGGTTTTGAAATCTCAAATATCAGTTCCATATAATTCCTTTGAGTTATCCCTGGTGGAGTTTGACGAAACGGGCAAAGGAGCGGTCGTATGTTTTTTCGACATCGTCGGGAAAACAGCAGGCCGGCAGTTCGTTCATGCTCAGATGGTATCTGAGACACTCACAGCATCTTCCTTTTCTTGAACACGGTTCATAAGTGCAATTGCACCCTTTTAAATTTTTATTTTTATCGCAATCCATAACTGTTATTATATTTATAAATGGGCTGATGTCAACCGATTTTCAAACCGAACTTTCTGTAAAAATTGACAAAGATGAAATATTCGTTATAATCAGATGAGAAAAAATGGAAAGAATCAAAGAAAGAGCATTCACCCTCTTATTGTCCAATAAAAAAGAAGGATACAGCAGGCATTTTAAACGGAACTACTTCTATTTTGCGCCTGATGAAATGCACTATCACCAGTGGTTCTGGGATTCCTGCTTTCACATTATTGTAATGACTCAATTCAAAGTGGAACTGGCGATCAGGGAGTTTGAGACCTTGCTCTCCTGCCAGACCGACGACGGTTTTATTCCCCATATCATATTCTGGAAATGGCGGTTGATGGATGTATTTCAGTATTTCAAGTCCTGGCGTAAAGAAATTCATCCTCGATATCGCTTCTTTACCGCGGAAATACAGCCTCCGGTGATCGGTATCGCCTTAAAGAGAATCTATGATAAGACCGGCAGTATTGAATTTCTGAAGAAATATCTTCCCCGCGTGCAGAAATATTTTGATTATCTTAAGGAGAAGCGTGATCTTGATAAGAACTCATTGATTTCAGTCATTACACCGATGGAGTCGGGTATGGATATGGCTCCGCAATTCGACATACCCTTTGGTAATTATGACAACAGTCCAGCCGTGACCAAAGGCAGGATCGGTGCGGTGCTCGGTGAGTACAGGAAAGTCAAGTGGGATATCCAGCGGATCTTTGAACTCGATCTTTTCAATTTCGAGGATGTCGCGGTCAACACGATCTACGCCCTTTCTTTAGAGTGCCTGGCTGAGTTATGGTCGCTTCTGGACAAGAAGGAGGCGGAGAGGGTAAGGAGACATTATCGTCAGGTAAGGGAGAAGATTCTTGATAAATACTGGGATGAAGAACATAAGATATTCTATGGCCGTTATCATAAGGGTGGTAAAGAATATCGCGTACGGATAAAGACGATTTCGTCGCTCTTTCCTCTGTGCCTGGATATTCCGGAAGAGTATGTGGACCGTCTTATAGAACATATGACCGACAAGAATGAATTCTGGCTCGATTATCCCATTCCATCAGTGGCAAAAGATGAGGAGTCATTCGGTCCCCTTACTGACACCCGTTATATCTGGCGGGGAACAACATGGATTAATACAAATTGGTTCATCGCTAAAGGGCTGTTGCGCCACGGCAGAAAAGAGTTGTATGAAAAATTAAAGAGCAAAACCCTTGAACTTATTGATAAACATGGTTTTTGTGAATACTACGATCCGTTTACCGGCGACCCCGGCGAAGCGATGCGTAATTTCGGCTGGTCGACCCTTGCGGCTGATATATAAGGATTTTTTTTGGTAGTTATCCCAGTCTTTCCGGCAATTTCAGTTTGGGCCGTTTTCCGAACTTAGGTTTTCTGGGCGGTCTCTTTCTCATCAGTTTCAGACATTCCTGTATTCCACGTGCCAATTGCGGGTCACGACCCTTTACATGATCCTGAGGTTTGATTTCGACTTCGATGTCCGGGTCTGTGCCGTAGTTTTCCACTCCCCAGCCTACATCAAAGAACCAGAAGGAATACTCTGGTTGGGTGGTCAAACCGCCGTCAGAGAGGTTGTAATAGGGGGAGATGCCGATGACGCCGCCCCAGGTGCGTTTGCCGATTAGCGGTCCGATCTTGTAGAGTTTGAATGCATGACTGAATATATCTCCGTCAGAGCCCGCATATTCATTGGTGATGCAGACTATGGGTCCTAATACGGATTCATAAGGGTAAGGATGGGGTTGTCCCCAGCGATTGACGTCGTAAGCGATTCTTTTACGTGCAAGTTTCTCCAGGAGCAGTTCTGAGACATGACCGCCGCGATTGAATCTGACATCGACGATCAGACCGGGATACTGGATTTCGCTGAGAAAATAGCGGTGGAATTCGGCGAAACCGAATGGCCCCATATCAGGAATATGTACATAACCGATTCTGTTTCCGCTCAGTCTGTGGACTTTTTCTCTGTTCATCTCCACCCAGTCGCGGTACCGGGCACCTGTTTCGTCACTCAACGGTTTTACAGTGAATGTCTTCTGGCCTTTACGGTTTTGTTTCGCTATCGTGAGTAGAATTTCAGTATCGGCGCGGTTCACGAGGAGTTCTTCAGGCAGGGTCTTTTTATTCACCCTCTTACCCTGGATCGCAATCAAAAGGTCTCCTTCTTTGATATCAAGACCGGGTGCGCACAGTGGCGAAGTTTTTCCTTTTTCCCAGGGATCTCCTTTTACGATGTTGATGATACGATAGGCGTCTCTTTTTTTGTCGTAAATGAAGTCCGCTCCTAAAAATCCTTGTCTGTATGCAGGAGGTTGTCGATAATCACCTCCCCATTCATAGGCATGCGAGGTGCCGAGTTCTCCCTGCATCTCCCAGATGAGGTCGGAGAATTCAGAACGGGTGCTTATTCTTTCAAGCAGGGGAAGATACCTTTTGTATATTTTGTTCCAGTCCACACCTGACATATCCTTTACCCAGAAGTGGTCACGCTGGAGCCGCCAGACATCGCGGTACATCTGCCGCCATTCATTTATCGGCTCCACCAGCACCTTTATTCTGGCGAGGTCGAGCCAGCCGCTCTTCGGACCTACTGGTTTTTTCGGAAGTTTTTCATCCACCTTTTCAACGGGTTTTATCACACGCAATTGGTTTTTTGCGCGGTAGATGAGGATTTCACCGTTTCTTGAAACCTTGAAGTCACTGATACCGGTCGTTATCACACCGCTTTTCTGCTCGATGAAGTCGTAGAACTTCAAGGTTCCGTTGTTCGACGGTTCTTCGGATATCCATTGTTTTATACCGCCCTCTATGGGATAGGTGGAGAAGAGGACTTTGTTCTTTATTCCCCATATTTGGCCATAGTTCCCTGCCGGCAGGGGAAGGGGGATGATACGGTCTTTTATACCTTTCAACTCGATTTCGATCTTCGGTGTACCTTTCTTCTTTTTCATTGAGGCTTTGTCGGGCATCGGCATGTCAAGTCCCACCGGTGCGATCTGAGTGTAGGTGAATGGGGCGGGTGTTTCTTTTTTTAAAATCACGATATAAGGTTTTATGTTTGCGGGAAAACTCAATTCGAATTGCATCGTATCGTAGACCGGGTCAAAATGGCGGTTGGAAAGGAAATAGAGATATCTGCCCTCAGGGTCGAAACTCGGTGAGAAGTCGTGAAGTACGGTTCTGGTTACGGGATAGGTTTTTTTACTCTTTATGTGGCACACCTTTATACAGGATGTGTGTTCAGAATCAGGAAAACTGTAAGCCAGCCAGTTTCCGTCCGGAGCCCAGGCGATATCCTGGATGCGGGAGTATTTACTCTGATCGATGATCACCCGTTTTCTCGACTGGAGATCAACGAGGATCAATTCATTACGGTGATTGGTCAGTGCGACGACCGGTTTTTGCGGTGACGGTTCAAGTTCGATCGGTCTGCCGATGTCAAGAAGGGGCAGGGTTTCGGGTTTTTTGTTTGCTTCGGGATAGTGGATCTGAAGGACGTCTTCTCCTTTTTCATCGGTTACCACGATGAATCTTTTTTCGTCATGCAGCCACTTACCGAGGCGGTACCTTGCTTTGATGTCACCGCCGTTTTGAGTGACCGGTCCTTCCCAGGTGGGCATTGAGAAGACCTTACCGCGGCTCGTTACGGAAACACTCTTTCCCTGCGGATGGATTGAATAATCTTCAAGATATTTCGAGGCATCGACGAATTTGCGATTGGTCTGTATCCGGGGGCCGTGGTATTCGATCTCGACTTTTTTACTTGTCTTTAGATCAGTGTAGTAGATATAGATATCACCGCCTGCGTGGTAAACGATATTTTTCCCGTCGGTCGTTGCATTACGGACGTAAAATGTAGTATGATTGGTATGGCGTTGAAGCTGTTTGCCTTCAGGTGTGCACGAGTAAATATTACCGATACCTTCGTGGTCGCAGATAAAGTATATTCTTTTACCGATCCACATAGGTGCGGCGAAATTCCCTTTGAGTTCGATCAGTTTTTTGAAATTACCGGTGCCGTTTTTGTCGATCCAGAGCACACCGGCGGTTCCGCCCCGATATCGTTTCCACCGTGCCGGGTCAGCAGTATGTCTGCCGATGACCACGCCTTTTTCTGGTCCGTAGGAGATCTGGGTCGCCGGACCTACAGAAATCAATTTCGGAAAGTCTTTTTCCCGGCTCACTGAATAGATGTACATCGTTCTTGGATACCACTGTTTGGTGTTGCTGGCGAAGAGAATTCTTTTGCTGTCCTTGGTCCATCCCACGACCGTACATTGGGCGCCCGTGAAGGTCAGTCTTACGGCGGTACCGCCGTTCGCCTCCATACAATAAACTTCGGGGTTTCCTTCTTCCCGGCCGATGAATGCGACGTACTTACCGTCCGGTGAAATGAAGGGATGGCTCACTTCCCCCAGATTCGAGGTCAATCGGCGGGCAATACCACCCTTAATTGACACGGTCCAGAGGTCATCTTCACAGACAAAGATAAGTTTATCTTTATTAATTGTTGGAAAACGATAATATCCTTGCATTATAACTCCTTGGTGTCATAATTATAACTATAATTTCAATAAATTCAAGTGGGCATCGAACTGACTCCCCTCTACTTTTTTCGTTTTTATTTAAAGACCCTTCTTCTCCGTCATTGCTTCGTTACACTCAGGACAACGTCTGAGTTTGCCTTCTTTCTCTGTCATTCTGAGTGAAACGAAGAATCTTTATCAGTCATTAGTCATTGAGATTCTTCAGTCGTCTGCTTCGGGCAGACTCCTTCAGAATGACAAAAGAGCGGGCAGAGGGATGATAAAAAAATGGAGAGGAGTCAGGGCATCGAATGCTTGACACTCTGTCTATTTAGTATAAACTACCATAAGGAGGATATATGAAGAAATTTTTGATGGCGGGTATCGCCATATTTATCATCGGTTGCGGTGGTGAGGCGTTTATTGAGGTGGGTGCAACAGACGGTGCACTTGACGGCACTCTGGGCGACCTGGTGATGCGGGTGCTCCAGATTGATATCCCTGAAGAGGGTTCTTATACAACGATCTGGAATACCGGCAAAGAGATTACCGTTGGTGTTCTATCATCTGATTTTGTCAGTATTACCGACGGGGTTCTGTCGATTCCTCCAGGTACCTACAGTAATATCAGATTGACGATCGACTCCCTGCGGTATGTGAGTGATTCCACGGTGATGCTTATTGACACCGCTTATACTTTCACCGCCGATGCCTTTACGCCGATACTCATCGACGAGAATGATGAATTGACACTCGTTGTGAATATCAACAGTGCCGCCTGGTTCGACCCTGATTCCATGGTTTTGATCGGAGAACCTTTTGATCAAGCCGCCCTGCGGATCTATTATCAGTATTGATGATCAAAAAGATCATAAGGTTTAAAGAGGTCTCTTCTACGCAGGACACCGCCAGGAGATTTTTTCATAAAAAAGAAGAGGTGGCGGTTTCTTCGCTCCGTCAAAAAAAAGGACGGGGCAGGCAGGGGAGATCCTGGTCTTCACCTGCAGGTGGTATATATTTATCATTACTGCTCTTCCCTGAAAGGCGGTTCACCTCGATCCCCCTTCTCGCCGCCTTCACGATTGTCAAGGTTTTGGAGGATTACGGTTTTTCGAAGATTTCGATTCTCTGGCCCAATGATGTATTACTCAACAACAAGAAGGTATGTGGAATCATCTGTGAACAGTTCAAGACTTCTTTGATCTGCGGCATAGGTTTGAATGTTAATATCGATAAATTCCCCGCAGGATTGGAACATGCTACATCTTTAATGATCGAGGCAGGCAGGGAATTTGACCTTGACGAACTCCTTAATCATATTATAGGAAGATTCAATCCCCTTTATCAGGAGCTTCAGGATAAGGGCATCAAGATTAAAGAGGTGTTGAACTATCTCGCCGGATTGGGTGAGTCTGTCGAACTTGTTACAAAGAAGGGAGTGATTAAAGGAACGGTCTATGATATTGACGACGATTGGTCACTGCTCTTAAGGGATTCATCAGGGATGATTCGCAGATTCTATTATGGAGATGTAAGGCGGTTACTATGGTAGCAGCCGTTGACATCGGAAATTCGAATATCCACTGCGGTCTGTTTCGGGGCCGGAGATTGAGAAAGAAAATAGTTTATCCCTTAATACATAAGAATGTTGTTAACAAGGTGATCAGGGAATTAAGGCGTGAAGAGATAAAAGGTGCGGCGATCTCTTCAGTCGTTCCTTCGTTTACGTATCGGTTTGCAAAACTCCTGCAGCATAATTTCGGTGTTCTTCCGATCATTGTTTCCGCAAAGACCGCCTCTTTTTTAAAATTTGATTATTATCGACCTGAGACACTGGGTGCCGACCGTATCGCCAATGCGGTCGGCGGTTTGGTACGCTACAGAAAGAACTTGATTATCATCGATTTCGGTACGGCCGTAACTTTTGATGTCGTGCTGCGAAACGGCAGATACCTGGGCGGCATTATTGTCCCCGGCGCCCTTGCTTCCCTTGATTCCCTGGTGAGACAGACCGCCCTTTTAAAGCCGGTCCCCTATAAAGAAAGGGCGACTCTTATCGGTCGAAGCACAGAGGAATGCATTCAGTCAGGGATTTTTAACGGAACCGTGGCGATGGTCAGCGGACTTGTCCGCCAGATAAAGAGACGAATGAAAAAGAGATTTTTGTGTGTTGCAACAGGCGGCTGGGGTGAAAGAGCGGCTCGTCGGATCCAGGAGATAGACTGTTTTTATTCAAATCTATGTCTCAATGGAATTATGGAGATATATTATTATAATGTCGAGAAAAGGAGATAAATTCATTACTGAATCGGTTGAGGAGACAATAGCGCTCGGCAAAGAAGTCGCACAGCGGCTGAACCCGGGTGATGTCGTATACCTTTACGGAGAACTGGGCAGCGGCAAGACCGTTTTTGTGAAAGGCGTTTGCCAGGGGCTCGAGGTCGATGATGAAATCACCAGCCCGAGTTTTGTCATTGCTACGGAATATCACGGTCGCCTGCCTGTTTCGCATATTGATCTCTACCGCCTCGACCCGATTGATGTACTGGATATGCATATTGAGGAATATTTCAGCAAAAGCGGGGTCACGCTGATTGAATGGGCTGATCGTTTGAAAAGAAAAGGCGGAGAAGGAATGCATATCAAGATAAGGATAACAGGTCCGAATAGAAGGGAGTTTGAAATTGAAGATTCTCGGCATTGAGACATCATCACCGTTGTTCTCTCTCTGCGTGACCGACGATGAAACTCTGATATATGAAGTCATAAAGAACCGGGAGATGGATGCGAAGACCAGGGATGCCGAATTCTTTCTCGAGGCGCAGAAGATTTTTCGCACTTTCGGTGGTGAAATCAAAGTGATCGTGGTGAGTATCGGTCCGGGGATGTTTACTTCTTTAAGAATCGGGCTCAGTCTGGCAAAGGCACTGGCATTCACCCACGACATTCCCATCGTCGCGGTGAACACCCTCGATATCATCGGTATACCGCTGTCGTTTTTACAGACTCCTGTTCTTGCAGCCATTAATGCATACCATCAGGAACTCTATGCAGCACAATACAGGAACGGAGAGCGTATCCTGGATTATATGCTCACCACGGCAACGGAACTCAACGGGCTCATTCAGGAACAGACCCTGGTCGTGGGGTCTGGTGTCGACCTCTTCAAAAAGGTGTATCCGTCCGGGAATGCGAAGTTTGAGTTAATTGAAGGAGGGTTCAATATACCGCTTGCATCAAATGCTGTCAGACTGGCTCTGCCGCGTATCAGTGCCAAAGAATACGACAATCCGGAAACCATTGAACCTTTTTATATAAAAAAGACCGATGCAGAGAGGAATTATAATAAGACGCATGGAACTTAGTGACCTGGATGGGGTATATAATTTAGAAAGAAAATTATTCCCCAATCCATGGCCCAAGTCGTTTTTTGAAACCGATCTTAAGTCGAAAAACAGCATCGGTTTTGTCGCGGAATACGAGGGTTCAATTATCGGCTATTCAATGGCGTCGTATGACGACGGTAAATTTCATATTACGAATATCGCTGTGGACCGCGAATTCCAGCGTCAGGGTATTGCATCAAAACTGATGCATATCCTTGAGGATCTTGCCCTGGGAAGGGGTTGTTATTATGCCTATCTTGAGGTGAGGATTGATAATAGCGCAGCGATAAACTTATACCGAAGTCTCGGTTATGAAATAGCATACAAACGGAACAATTATTATATTGACGGCGATGACGCCTATGTTATGGAAAAGGAGTTGAAATGAGTTTTATATTAAGCCTTTTACTCTTTTCCGGTTTGAATCTTTATTTTCTGAAAGATTCATCCGATTTATTGGTGAAGATTCAGCCTTCCATCGGGGCTGAAGAGTTGACTTTATATTACAGCTTTTCGGGTACAGACTGGGATTCAGTGGAGGTAAGTGATGAAACCGGTGAATTCGTTACGGTGCTTAAATCTCCGGAGGAACTCAATGTTGTCGGGCTTTACTTTGTTTATAAAGATGGGGCGATTGATGACAATAATGGAGAACTTTATCTTTTCGAAGTTAAAAAGTCCCCCAGGTTCTTGCTGCCTTTTTCACTGAATGATCTCGAAGTGATGATCGGTCAGGCGCGCAAGAAAATTGTTTCGGGCTCTCATGTTGATGAAGCGGTCATGTTGCTCGACTACATTGATCAGATGCTGAAAATCGTACCGGTGATAAAAAATTCACCGAATGAATTGAAACGGAATATTTTAAGGGTGGAGGCTGAAAAACTGCGGGCGCAGCTTCTGAGATAAACAGGTTATGAATTGTCCCAAGTGTGGTTTTAAAAACCCCGACGGAGCACGGTTCTGCAATCAGTGCGGTGCACAGCTCCAGATGATTGCACCCCGACGGGATAGAGGTCAGAGAAGGCGCGTCGCCGTACTCTTCAGTGATATTTCCGGCTTTACTCCGCTTTCCGAGAGTCTTGATCCGGAAGAGGTGAGGGATTTGATCGATGCCTGCCTTCAGCGCCTCGCCGGTGTTATCTATCAATATGACGGTTACATCGATAAGTTCATCGGTGATTGTATAATGGCGCTTTTCGGCGCACCTGTCACCCATGAAGACGACCCTTTGCGGGCGGTGATCGCCGCTCTGGAACAGATGAAAGAGATCAAAAAGTTCAATCGGGAGAAGAATCTGGACCTTTCTCTTTCCATCGGAATAAATTACGGTCTGGTGGCGACCGGTGATCTGGGAAGACCCGGTGAATATACGGTGATGGGTGATGTCGTAAATCTCGCTCAGAGACTTCAGTATGCCGCACCGCGCGGCAGAATCTATGCAAGCGAGGAAATTTTCGAGAATACAAAGAATGAAATAAATTATAAAAAACTGAAAAAGATCCGCGTCAAAGGGAAAAGAGAGTTGATCACGGTCTATGAGCCCCAGGGCGTCAAGCGTCACTACTCCCTTCGCAGGATAAAAGAGCTTCCTTTAATCGGCAGGAGTGATGAGCTGCGCCATTTATTGAAGATCTTCGCCGAAGCCAGGGCGGGAAGAGGCGGAGTGGTTTCTGTGGTCGGTGAAGCCGGCATCGGCAAGTCCAAATTGACCTTTGAATTTAAAAAACAGATAAAGAATCATGCCTGTATTCTGGAAGGTAGGGGGATTGAATATCTTCATGCTTCACCGTATCTGGTTCTGAAAGAACTCACAAAAGAACTTTTAGGAGTCAAACCAGATGATTCAA
The DNA here is from genome assembly GCA_011052815.1 of candidate division WOR-3 bacterium. Taxonomy (NCBI): domain Bacteria; kingdom Pseudomonadati; phylum Caldifarciminota; species Caldifarciminota bacterium. The sequence goes on from DRIG01000045.1 coordinate 21,073, forward strand.
AAGAAGCCGCCGCCAGGAAGCTGACAGGGTTTATCAAAAAGACAGACCCTGCTTCACTTAAAAAAACAACGATATTCTTGAAATACTTTCTGGATATGAGTTTAAATCGTGCGGACTATAATCGATTCGAGTCGATGAGGGCGAGAGACAGGATCAGGATGATTAATGAGGCACTCATTTCCTTCTTCATCGCGGTGTCCCGTAATAAACCGCTCGTTATGATATTTGAAGACTGCCATTGGATTGATTCTGAGACCGTGAACTTTATGAGACGTTTCGCAAAGGAGATCGTGGATAAGAAGATAATGGTGCTCGCCCTGTTCAGACCGGAATTCAATATTGGAAAAGGTATTTCACGATTGGCACATTATTCCCGGATAAATTTAGGACCTCTTCCGGAAAAAGACGCCGTGATACTGGTTCATAACTTACTGCAGTGCAGGCGGATAGACGAAAAACTCGTGAAACTTCTTATGAAGAAATCAAACCGCATACCGTTCTATATTCACGAACTTACCAATAATCTTGTAGCCGGCGATGCCATCACAGTGAGTGACGGAGTGGCATATCTGAAACGGGGTAAAGAATCAGCGGTTCCCCGTACCCTTGATGAATTGGTGATGGCGAAGATCGACAGGTTGAATACTGAGTTGAGGACGATCGTCGATATTGCATCGGTGATCGGCGATGAATTTTCAACCAGGGTTTTAAATACGATGCTTGAGCTGGATCAGAGATTGACTAATGATCTGGCGCTTCTCGTCCAGAAAGGAATCATCCGTGTTTTAAAACAGGGAGAAGCAGGAACATCGGATAAAGAGACCTATACCTTTTCCCATTCATTGATGAGGGAGGCGGTCTATCAATCACTTTTGAAGCAGACGAGAAAAGAGTATCATAAACAGATCGGTTATGCAATCGAACTTGTTTATTCGGAAAATTTAAGGGAATATTACGACACCTTAGCGAACCACTTTTTGCTCGGCGGTGTGAAGGAAAAGGCCGTCGAGTATCTGGAAAAAGCCGGCGATCGTAAGAGAGAGTTATACCTGAATGAAGAGGCGATCTCTCTTTATACACAGAGCCTCGGTTTGCTCGATAAATCGGAGAAGTTGCGCAGTGCCCGGATTTATGAGAAGCTGGGGAATATTTATGAGTTGATCGGTGAATATGATTCAGCCAGACAGGCATATCGGACAATGGCGCGCAGTGCCGGTAAAGAACTTTTATGGAAAGTGAAGGCGTCGGTGGCAACGGCGAAACTCGACATTTCCCGGGGATTGTTTGATGAGGCTGTTGATTTATTGAATAGAGCAGGTAAGGCGTTGAAGAGATTGAGGAAGCCGGGGGTTGATGCAAAGATCGAACTCGCCAATATTCTGAGGATTGAATGCTGGGTTTATCGAATCAAGGGGAGGGTGAATAAGGCGGAAGAAAAGGGGCTTGAAGCCATTGCTATTCTTAAAAGTATTAAGCATCTTGAAGGAGAGAAGGGATATAATGCAAAACACGTATTATTGCTGGCGCATCACGCCCTGGCGATTGTATATTCTTTTAAAGGTGAGTATGACAGGGCGATACATCTGCTGGAAGAGGCATTGATTATTGCCGAAGACCTCGGCAACAGAAGGGCGCTCGGCGATGCCTATAATAATCTCGGTACGATCTATCGAACCCAGGGCAGATTTGAACAGGCGATCAACGCCTTTTCCAATAAATTGGAGATAAGCCGGGAACTCGGGGACAAGAGCGGTATCGGAATCGCTTATTGTAATCTGGGTAATGTCTATGAGAATAAGGGAGAGTATGAAAAGGCGATCAATTTTCACAACGACTATTTAAAGATTTCCGAAGAACTCGGCAACAAACACGGCATCGGTCAGGCCGCCCATAATCTGGGCGTTGCCTATTGGAAGAAAGGTGAATATGGCCGTGCAATCAAATCACTCGAAAAATCACTGCGGATAAGCGAGGAACTCGGGGATAAAAGAATGGTAAGTTTGACTCTCGAAGCCCTGGGCGAAGTGTATGCCAGCAGATTTGAATTCCCTAAGGCGGTTAAATTATTCAATGGGTGCCTGCGGATGAGCAGAAAACTCGGTGATAAATGGAGTGTCGGAAGTGCATCATACCATCTCGGCTATATCTATACCAGGATTTCAGAGCTGCGGAAAGCAGAGAAATATTTAAGCACGGCTAAGGATATTTTTGAAAAGATCGGTAATAAAGTCGCTATCGGAAATACCTATACAGCCTTTTCAGAACTACGGATTCAGCAGAACAGATTCGAAGAAGCCCTTCATTTTGCGAATGCTGCATTGAAACTGGCAGAGGAAACCAATTCAACGGAAATGAAGATTACGGCGTTGAAAAATACGGCGCTTGTCTATGATATGAAAGACTCAGCGGTATTTCGAAAGAGATCAAGGCAGCTCTTTAAGAAAGCAGTCACCATAGCCCGGAAGTTGAATAATAAACGTCTGCTCGCTGATCTTTATTATGACTACGCCGCTGTTTTGAAGAGGGGGGACAAAAAAGTAGATAAAAAATCCGGGGATCGATATTACAGACAGGCGTTAAAATATTATCAGCAGTTGAAGATAAAGAGAAAGAAAAGGTTCTGAGAGCCGTTTTTATTCTGTTTCTTCAGAAGTTTCGTGGTTTTGTTTTACTTCCCAGATGATTTCATCATCTTTTTCCTTACGCTCGCATATGAGTTCTTTGATATCGTCGATAGACCCTTCATAAACAACTTCATTGTTGATGATCAACATTATATCATGGTCGGGTGTCAGATGATATCGAGGTGGAAAGACCTTCATCTCTGAGATATTTTCTGTGTTAATCTTTATGATGTTGCCGAATTTAACTTCAGCCGAGAACCTGGCTAATTTATCCGGTACTTGCCAGTCAGTGATTGCAACCCAGTACCACTTTCCGTCTTCAGGAAGTTCTGCAGCGCCGAATATTCTTTTCGGCATAAAATCTTCAGCGTCTTTCAGTGTTTTAATCGGCTTGCGGGCTGTGGTTTTGAAGATGTTGCCGTCTTCAGTCCCGATGTAAAAAGTAGTATCTTTCAGTTCTATGGATTTCGGTGCGGCGGTCGCCGGCGGAACGAGAAAATATTCCCACTTCTTCAGATTTTCTGTTTTCGCGATGTAATAAAGACCGTCTCTTTCAATGAGGAGATAAAGCAGTTCTTCTTTTACAAGGACGTCGAGCAGTCTGTCAAAATTCAACTTCACCCTTTTTGAGTTTTTGCCGTCATAACTCCAGAGCGTATAACTCGCCTGCGGCGGAATTTTTTTCTTTCGGTTGAGATAATCTATATACTCTCCCGAAAGAGTGGGAATGAGGAGTCTGTCTTTGAATATAAAAAGACGCGAGGTGTAGCAGACTTTTTCTTCGGGGATGATGTCTTCACACCGCCAGGTTTTACCGTCATAAACAAGGACGTCGTATATTCCGAAAAGGTCATCGTTCAGAATCAAATAATATCCTTCTGACATAGGTTTTTCCGAGAGGCCGTTATGATACTTCTCAGGAATATCTTTTTTTCCCAATCCACTGTAGGCATAAGGAAAGGCGAATAATCTGTTTTTGTAAACAATGAGTGCGTTGATGCGGTATACTCTGTTTTCATCACCGGGAGTTGAGTAAGAAAGTGTCCAGGTCTTGCCGGTGTCTGATGAGCAGAATATACAACCCACGGCGAATTCAATGTTCTCTCCCATCTTCGCAAGTGCGCCGATGCTCGCATAGAGTTTGTTATGAAACCACGCAAGATAGTTGACATGCAGCGCATTGGGGAGCGTTCGGTATTTCACCCACCCGGTGTCTTCGAGTATATAGAAATTGCCGTAGTTCCACTCTTCTGTGGCGTCGATTCCCGGAATCATCAGTTTGTCGTTGATGAGCTGATAATAATAGAGGGCTTCTTCGTCGATCGTGAATTCGGTGGTGAACTCTTTGGCTGCCGGGTCGTAATAGATAATGTCTGTGGGACCGGTATTCACCACTGCGTCACCGTAGCCGATGTACAATTTATCATTGAAAAAGATAAGGTCGTGGATGGGGCGAGCGTCTTTGGTCTTTTCAGCAGTGGGAAGACCAATCGAAGAGAGTTCGAGCAGATAACACGGAGAAGGTAATTTCCCTTTCGCCTGAAGGCCGGCCATCGTCAGCAATAATAAAACCACGCATTTCTGAGAAAAATTCATCCTTCCTCCTTCAACTTCTTGTTGAGTGTCATCTCATTATTCCCTGATTTTGCTGATTCCTATTCTACCTCAATATCGCACAAAGTCAAGGTGGTTAGTTACTTTCTCTTCTTTTTCAATGGATTACTATGCTTCTGTCTTCTATTCTTTCCTTCAATTCCCATAGTGCTGTTTTGTTACTGTCATACCTGAGGCGGTTCATGGCTTCTTCATAACTTACCCACGAATACCCGGAATGCTCTTGTGAACAGCGTAAGGACTTATCTTCCATCAACACTCCGAAACTGTATTCAGGTATGACATAGAGCCCTGTTTTATTCTTATGTTCAGGAAAACAGCTTTTTGGAATCATCGCCACAGCATCGAGTCTGAAGTATTTACTATCTTTTATAATCCCCGCTTCTTCATATGCCTCTCTCTGAGCAGCTTCCAGTACTGTTTCATTATTCTTCCCTCCACCGGCTATAAACTGCCAATATTTTTCGCCGCTTCTTTTAAAAACAGCCACTTCCAGTTTTCCGTTTTCATTGATTACAAACGGGATTATCAATACCTGAAATTCAGCTCTCATATTGATTCATCCTTCAATGACTGGATTTTCATCGAACTCTTCCTATCAAAAATAAGTATAGCAGACACAAAAACAAAGTCAAGGTATTATCGGTCTGAGTTCTCTCCACTTTTCATCTTGATTTATACCCCCCTCTGTCATTCTGAGTCCGCTGACGGCGGACTCAGAATCTCGCCTTTTCCCTTTTCTAAAGGGCGATAAAGGGGGATTATAATCCTCCCCGATTCTCCAGAAGGGGGTAGCAAGGGTTATCCTTTAAAAAAGGAAGGAGTATTTGGTGAGTCTTTTTTGAAAAAGGAATATCACAGAAACTTCTTTTCCGCAACTGCAAAAAATTAACATTTCCGCTTAGTAATAACTATTAACATTTCTGCTTGGTAATATCAAAAAACGAGTTGTTGACTGAGTTAAATAAATAGTTATAATAAAATTATAGTGAAGATTGAATTGTTGAAAAGGATTCTCGTACGACATAAAAGGGAGTTAAAGCACAAATATCATGTTAAAGAGATAGGTATTTTTGGGTCTTATGTGAGAGGTGATCAAAAAAGAAAAAGTGATATTGACATTTTAGTCGAATTTGAAGAGGTGCCGGGGTTATTCAAATTCATCGAGTTAGAAGATTATTTGAGTGAAATTTTAGGAATAAAAACAGATCTGGTGATGAAAGATGCGTTAAAACCATACATTGGCAAACATATATTAGCTGAGGTTATTTATCTGTGAAGAGAGAGTACAAAGATTACTTGAATGATATCTACGACTCCATTGAAAAAATAGAAAAGTTCACAGAGCATATGAAATTCGCACAATTTGAAAAAGATGATAGAACAGTTCTGGCAGTTGTCAAAGCATTTGAAAAAATTGCATCTCGACAAAGCTCGATACTTACCGTGCCATGGGGTCAGATCTAAATATTTTACATGAGGTTGAGATCAATCTAAACGCCAAACATCATAAATGATTATTGCGATTTTAAATTTTCTAACGGGGCGAGCCTTAGCGATTTCCTTATTAAAAGATTCCTTTCAACGCCTTTATTCTGGGCAAGGAAGCTGAGGAAATAATATAGATACATTGGGTAATGTCTAAAATTGTGTAAAAATTTGTTGTGTTGGAAAAGAAAAATGGTGTATACTTACTAATGTAAGCTCCTCGGGCAGGATTCGAACCTGCAACCCTCCGGTTACATCGACCTTCAGTTTTCACTGAAGAATGGACTATCTCATTCCCGATGTCGGATTATATATAATCGACATGACGGGATCGGGCGCTTCCCTTCCGTTACGCACGGAAAGTACTTCCTTACGGAATAGTCTCTGCACCTTCCCTATACTTTTAGAAGTATAGGGCTTGGCTCAGGGTTACCATGCCTTGAAGGTTTAGGTTTCCCTGAATTCACCCGATTTTTCAACCACAATTTCTTGTGGAAGCTGCAACAAGCCCGCATGAACTTCACGATGGCAATTGGCACACAACATAACGCATTTATTCTATCACTATATTTTCGTTTATCCGTCATAAAGCTCATGCTCCCTTTTTATTACAGCCGGATGCTCTACCGTTGAGCTACCGAGGAATTTTTAAAGAACAAGCTGAAGTATTATACTGATTCTTTAGTATTTGTCAATATAAAATCACTCTTCTTTACCGATGATAACCACTGTATTGAGCAGTTTCTCCTCAGCTTCAATCGGCTCTGGCTGCCATCTCTTACCATAAATTCGCACCTGTGAGGTGCCGGGAGCAACAACCTTGAATTTGTAATAGAAAATAGAAGATGATGATAATTCCTGAAGAATATTACCCTCAATCTTGACATACAGGTCAGTATATGATCTTGAAGCATTCGTTGGTACCTGAAAGATATGTCCGATCGGGAATTGATACTCGTCCCGTAGACAGATTTCAGCTTGATTAAGCTTCACCTTCAGGTTTAATTGATCATCGCCGGCACGGAGTTGATAATCACCGGTGTTTTCCGGCTTGAGGATAATATAATTCCCGCCGGTCTGATCTTGAATCGGGAGTTCGGTCAAAATAGAAATGCCTGCCATGGAATCGATCTTGACCTTTGCTGTAATGTGCCAAGCCAGGAAGTCATTGACCTCTGCGTTTCCGTGTTCACCGGTCAGGACATGATTGTTCGGAATGAGATATACTGTCCGGGTCAACTTCTCTTTCTTCGTTCCTGTGGAATCCTCTATCGTAACAGTAATTATATTTGCTCCTTCCTGGAGCGGCAGCTCTGAGCTCGCCGTCCACAACTGCTCGGATTTCCGTTTAAACTCCAGCTTATTTTCTCCGAGCATCATCTCTAAATCGAAAAGAGCTTCGTCGGCCGAAGTGCCGGTCTCAATCAACCCCTGTGGTTGAAACGGAGCATTAACTTCAACGGTGGCTGTGGTGATGTAGTCATCAATTTCTTCGGGGGCACAAAGGATTAGTTCAGGAACATCAATATCAACTTTGAACCCGGCTGCAGCGGTTAAACAAAAACAAAAAGCAATCAAAAGAATATATTTCATAATATTCCTCCTTTTCATTTCCAGAACCTTATCTGCTTTTTCTTCTGTCCGGGACCTACTTAAGCACCTTTTTTTCAATCTCTTCTATTTTGTCAATTATTCCTTTAAACAGGGAAGGTTTATCAGAAGACGTCTTTCCTCCAACCCGGAAGGTTTTACCCGCCTTTACCACGGTCTCTTTACCGCCTTTGATCGGCTTGACCCAGACCGATCCCTTGATGACTCTGACCACGGTGCAACCTTTTTGATGTTCAACCTCGAATTCGGTTGCCCGTACTCCGGCTACCGCTGCTGGGGTCTTGATCTTGAAACCTCTTTCAGCTCTGCACCAGATCTTTCCAAATAGCATTTGAAGGAAACCGATACTTTTCTGGCTGTTTTCTTTTGCCTTGGGTATGATTAAAGTAGTTTTAGGTTTCATTCTGACTAAATGTCCTCCAGGCAACAGAACTTCGAGTATACAGCCGTCTCCGCTTCGGATTTCAGATCCAATCGCGACCGTAGCACCGTTCTGGGCTTTAATCGTCTTACCGTCTTTGGTCTTGATCCATGCCGTCCCTTTTAAATAAGTGATCCTGGCGCCGGCTGCAGCCTTATCCTTATCCGGTTTGAAGTATACTTTGACATGGTACCGAGCAGAATCGAATCGGGCAAATGAGATCGAATAAGTAGTACTCTGTTTCATCACAATCTTCATTTCAGTTCCCTTTTTAACATGAACATTATTACCGGATGATTCTTTCCAGTTTCCATCCTCTTTTTTGATGTAGAAATAACAGATCGCCTGAGCCGGCCAGAGATAGTCATTATCATTGACCACCCAGATAGTACCGTCGTCCGGTGCGGCTGGAAGTTCAATTGTCTTTCGGCAATTCTTCTCCATCTCGTCGCATTTCGGTTCACTCCGCGATCCATTCCAGTATTCAAATTCTCCTGATGTTGTGAAAATCACTTGTCGTTCAGAATCGGCTTGCGTCGATAATATAAACCCAAGTAAGATCAGCAGTAGAACCGCTTTCTTCATAATTCCTCCTTTCAACGGTTTGGTTCTTTTGAAATCGGATTTCACTGTCTGCTACAGTTGAATCCGATTTTTTTCTGCTAAGTTTTCAAACCATTTTCAGATTTGGAAACAAATACCTTACCCGGTATTTTCAGAGATCAACCAACTGAATTATTATAGCTACAATTCAACAGACGTCAATAATTTTTAACACGGTTTTTTGAAAATGGACTTGACTTTTACTTTTCTTTGCTATATATTATTACGTGATGTTAAACACGGAAATTTATACCCATGTAAGCAGAAAAAATCTGGGAAAGATAGTAAGCCCAATCGATACCATAAATCTTAATAAAGAAGGCGGGAGGTGACAATGTTTATAAAATCAAAAGATTTCGTTAGTTTTTCCAGAGGAAGTATATCTGCACCAAGTGCGGATATCACCCCCAAATGGTATCATATCAGCACAAAGAGTGCGGATATACCCAAGTTATCTGAAATAAATTTTATCTGTAAATACTTTAAAATATAGAGGTGGTAAAAATGATTGTGTTAATAACCTTAATTTCAGCTTCAATTCAAGTTGCGATTTTTTCAGCAATACCTTTGATTTTTTACCTCGTGAAACATAAGAAAATAAGTGGCTTTTTAAAGTATATTGGATTAATTAAACCGGAGAGAAAATCTATTCCAATCTCAATAGTTGTAGCACTGTTATACTTTGGTGGTTCTTGGCTGGTGTATTGGAAACTTGGGCTACTTGATACTCTTAGGGCTGGAGGTTTAGTCGGTGGAGCTATACAACAAATGGGGCTTTGTGTGAATGCGATATTGATTGTTTTAATCAAATCAATAGTGGCAACAGCAATGTCAGAAGAAATTTTATTCAGGGGTTTTCTTGGAAAAAGGTTTATTAATTTAATAGGATTTAGTTATGGAAATCTTTTGCAAAGTATATTATTTGGTTTAATGCATGGGGTATTATTCTGGGGGATAATTAGAAATATGGTTGCAATAACAGCGATAGTATTGCTTACAGGGACAATTGGTTATTTAATGGGATATATAAATGAAAAGGTGGGAAACGGCAGTATCGTTCCGAGCTGGATAACACACTCGTTAGCTAATGTGATGACTATCCTTTTCTTTATTTAAGGATATATAAATTTACTTCCGATAACAGAGCGTATCTGGCTTCGGCTTACGCCTCCGCTCAAATCCTTCGCTATCGCTCAGGACTTCAGATACCCGCCAGCCGTTGTACGATATTGTTTGGCTGAAGACTTACATTAAACATTTATATTCATTTGTAGATGTGTATGCGGTGCAATGAAGATATACTGAAACCCTGTGGGGAATGGACACGATGAATTTGTAGAGGAAAAATTTTTTGAAAATGGACTGTTAACTCAAAGATAAAACTGGACTGGGTTAAAAGATAAAACTGGACTATTTTGTTTTGAAATTACGGTACAAAAGGTGTGCTGAGCATAGCAAAAGATAAAACTGGACTGAATTAAAAGATAAAACTGGACTATTTTTTGTATTTTAAGCGTTTAGATATTGGTTTTTCAGGTTTTGTAATAGATCACTTTCACAACGCGGTTTTTACACCAGATGCGGATTTCTTTTTTATCCGGATGTGGAATAATATGTAATTCAATCAAACTGCCTTGAGGGACGAAGA
>DRIG01000046.1 GCA_011052815.1 candidate division WOR-3 bacterium
TCAAGGATGAACGGAGTATCATCCGCATCAACGACCTTTATCGAATAATCCAGGGGTCCGGGATAAAAAGCATGAAAAGGGGCATCTAAATCCGCAAGACGTTCATACTCTATATCCACGCTATTTAAATATGCGGTAAGGGAAGCGGACGTGCCGGTCGGTCTTATCAAATCAATGGAAAGTATAGAACTGTCACCGGAGATGGATGTCTGCGCAGTAATATAATGAGGTGGATATCTGCTCTGGACAGAAAGTTCAAATGTGTCATTATAGAATACAACATCGTCGAGAGCGAATTGGTATACAAATCGGGCTCTCTGCAGGGTGTAGATGCCTACAGTGATATCAGCGCTGCCCCTTGCATCAGGATGGCGAAGAACCAGCTCACCGCTGCCGAGCTGGCCTGTACCCGGTGATATGTCGAGCCAGTACCAGTTCGTACCGGAACGGGTGGGATTGCTCACATCCTCTTCCATATGAATGACCTCCTGCACCACACTGTCCGGTTCAGAGCCGTCCCAGGCGGCGTCGATCAGTTCCATACGTCTGCCCTCTTCTCCGCCGAATGTGAACCAGTAGACATTGTTGAGCGCGTAGCCGTTCTCGAACCAGTTGACGGCGGTGTCGGGAATCAAATGGCTTGCAGGAAATGCATAAAATATCAAATAGTCATTCCTGTCGAATGAAAGATCATCCTCACCCTCCACATAAACAGGGACCTCTACGAGTGAATCTATCAACGGTATTGTCACATCCCTCGGCAGGAGATCAAAAGAAGCCGTATAGATCTTCATTGTGTGGGGGTCGAACTGCTCCGGGTCAAGACCGACGGCGACGATCTCGTCGTATCCGATCCGATAAATCCCTTCTTCAGAAACTTCAATCTTGAACCAGACGCCCGATGAGAAAGGATTGGTGCCGTTTCTGAGAGGCTCACGGCGCCATGATTTACACTGTTCATAATTCAAAATCGTTCTCTTATAAATTTCTTCGAAAGAATCATCGATCACCGGCCTTTCCACCGGTTTCTTTTTGAAATTGACTCTGATCCTGATCTTTCTGAAAACCTTCAACTCCTTTGTCACAGGGTTGTATTGAAGGGGGTTTAATCTCAAATCAACCACGTATATATCCCGGTAATAAGCCGGCTCCGTGGTCTGCACCAGTTCCGTCGGAAAGAATCTGTTTTCCCGGTAAACTTCACTCACGACCTTATCCGTCGGATGAACCTGCGGCTCGGGTATGCCCGTATAGAAAACCGGTTCAATCTCCACATCACGGATTTTTTCTTCACGAACCTCAATGATTTGAATCTCAACATCACCGTCCTGGGGTAAACCGATCTTGTAAAGCAGGGAAGGAAGCGCTGGCTCCCCTTCTTTGTTGAAATACCTGGCGTCAGGAAAAGAAATATAGCCGTCCAGAGTCAACTGTTCCATGGAAAAGGAAAGTTCAAGCCCCTGGTCGCCGAGCATCTTCACCTGCAGGCTGCCGAGCAGGCACAGAAGCATTGCGGCGTAATTAATCATCTATCTTCCTCGCTTCATCGATCAGCATAATGGGAATATCATCTTTTATTGCATAGGCAAGTCTGCATTTATGACAGATCAATTCTTCCTCTTTGCTATTGTATTCCAGTTCACCCTTGCACTTCGGGCAAACCAGAATCTCTAAGAGTTCTCTCTTGAGCATAACACCTCCCGTGGTTTTATCGATAAAAATTGGTCTTTTACTGAAGAAAGTCCCATACTCAAAAACCCGTAACAGTAAAGAACGAGAAAAGGCACAAGAACAAGCTGCAGATTGGCGATGACATAGACAACACCGACAAGCATATAAACACCCAGCAGTATTTCGAGATACGGCATCAATGATTTTATTTCAGGGTAGTGGATGACCCTGGCGCCCCCTGATTTCGGAGTTCTCGTAAAAACGTGCTCTTTACAAAAGCAACCTTCAATAATCGCCTTGGTATTGGAAATTGAAAGTCCCATACTGTATGCGATCACTCCCAGGATAAAAGGAATTCTGCGACGGTATCCCCTCTTGTATATCTCACGCTGGGACAGGTAATAAAGAAAGGGATAACCGAATGCAGCGACCGTAAAGAGAGAAATGACCACATAATAAGTATTGGAGACGATGCCTTCGACTTTGAAATAAACGACCGGCAGAGAAAAGAGTGCGAGGCCGAGCATCGCCAGGAAATTTATATGGCAGGTAAGATGCACAAAAGCCTCATATTTAGCCAGGGGTCTTAATCGGGATCGGAAGATTTTGGAAAGTAATTTACGGGCTACCTGGATAGTGCCCTTTGCCCAGCGGTTCTGCTGCACCCGATACCCGTAGGCGGTATGAGGAAGTTCTCCGGCGACGACGAAATCACCGCGATATTTTATTCGCCAGCCGCGTAACTGAACACGATAGGAAAGATCCAGGTCTTCGGCAAGTGTATCACCGTGCCATCCTCCGGCGTCGATGATGGCGCGTTTCCGCCACAGACCGCAGGTACCGTTGAAATTTATAAAACAACCGAGCCGCGAACGCAATCCCTGTTCCATAATAAAGTGATTATCAAGGCCGATCGCCTGGGATCTTGTCAGAACCGATTGTCCATAATTGAGATGCCCCCACCGCGCCTGAACTCCGCCGACATATTGATCGAAAAATTCCGGCAGAAGTTCTTTCAAGAAATCAGGCGGCGGCACGAAATCCGCATCAAAGATCGCGATAAACTCTCCCCGGGCACGTTCCAATCCGTACTGAAGGGCGCCCGCTTTGAAATTAGCCCGCGTCCCCCTCCGTACATGCAGGATATTATGACCTTTTTTCCGGTACTCACTGATTAAATCAGCGGCGATCTCCACGGTTTCATCGGTTGAATCATCAAGCACCTGGATTTCAAGACGGTCCTTTGGATAATCCATAGAGGTTACACATTTCAACAAACGATGGATGACGAACTTCTCATTATAAATAGGCAGCTGAATGGTGACATAAGGAAAATCCTTTAATTCTTTTCTCTTCGACTTTCGCGTATTTTTATTCAACCTGAAATAGTAATAAATCAAAATGAAAGAATGTATCGCGTAGAAAAAAAGTGTAAAAAGGAACAACGTATATAAAAACAGAATTAAATTTATCAATTGAGCTCCTCTTTGCTCGGTTTCACACCGATCAACGGTAAAGGCTGGAGAAAGGACGCTCTTATATTCTGCATTTCGTAAAAAGACATATCAGTATACAGCCTCATTTTATTGATTTTTCTGTTGATGTCAAGGGTCGCTGTATACTGAATTATTCCGTCGAGTTCAAAGGCGACCCTTTCGGGAAAGTATGATTTCGTCTTCAGTGTAATCTCGAAGTACGGCTTGCTCGCTCCATCGAATTTTATCTTCACACCTTTTATATCATCCTGGGAAAACAACTTCTCCCCCAGATACAGGGCGTTTTTCCTGTCATCCTTCAAATAACCGATCCGCTGCGCTTCTTCTTTCTGTTCCATTACTGTATATACATTGAGCGACCTCGTACTCAAGATCGATTTCACATCATCGAGAGTGTAGTAGTCAGGTAAACTCAACAGGAGGGCGTCGCCTTTCTTCTTCAATCGGTGCTTCACACCGATGAGCTTCAGCCTCCTGCCTATCTCTTTCTTCTTATCCGGAGAGACAACCAGAAGATAATCATACCAGCACTCCACCGGTGATTTTACAGTCTTCTTCTTATTATAATTATAGAGTTCCACCTCCAGGTAAACCGAAGAGTCGGGCAGACCGGTCCAGATGACCGACGGAAGATAATTCTTTTTTGAAACCTTTAAGATACCCACCA
>DRIG01000047.1 GCA_011052815.1 candidate division WOR-3 bacterium
CCTTTGATGACGGTCATATTGTCGTCCTGTAATTTATGATAATGCCAGGCTTTTACAACCCCGGGATAAGCAGTGGTGATGTACACCTGGCCGAATTTTGAAAATTGTTCGTCGTCAGAACGCAGGATCTCCATCAGTCTGCCGCGCTCATCCGGAATCACCCTTAAATTTTTGATTGAAACCCCATCTATTAATTGTTTATCCGTCAATTATTTCCTCCTTATTATTATTCATACTCATTTGACGATTTCCACATAACTCTGATCCCCGAGGATGAACTTATGGGTTCTTGGTGAGTAGTTGCTTACATTTATGACCACGTTTTTCCCTACTATTGAACGGTCGATTCTCTTTTCCACATTGGTGATTTTCGCGCCGGACATAATCACGCTGCATTCAATCTCCGAGTTTTCAATAAGGACATCATCTCCGATCGATGAAAAAGGGCCGATATAGGAATGGATTATCTTTGTGTTCTTTCCCACGACAACGGGCCCTCTGATAACACTCTTTTCAATAATTGTATTTTCACCGGTTCTGACCCTGCCGTTTATGGTAGAGCCGGTGTTGGTTCCCTGAAGAGAAGTTTCAATCCCTTCAAGGACCAGTAAATTCGCTTCGATGATGTCGTCGGGTTTACCCGTGTCTTTCCACCAGCCTTTTACTTTATGCGATTCCACTTTTAAGTTGTTATCCAGAAGCCACTGGATCGCATCGGTGATCTCCAATTCGTTTCTCCAGGACGGTTTGATATTTTCAACGGCCGTAAATATTTTTTTATCAAAGAGATAGACTCCGACCAGTGCAAGATTCGACGGCGGTTCTTTCGGCTTCTCGACTAATTTCTTCACCCCGCCCCTTTCGTCAATCACCGCGACCCCGAATTCCTGAGGGTTGGAGACCTCAGTCAATAGAATCAGGGCATTGGGTTTATTCTCGTTGAATTGTGCGACGAAATCTTCTATTCCTTCTTTAAGAATGTTATCACCGAGATACATAATGAATGATTCATCTCCGAGAAAATCTTTTGATATTTTTATGGCGTGGGCGAGTCCCAGAGGTGCTTCCTGGCGGATGTAGGAGATTTTGATACCCCAGTTTTCTCCGTTTCCGACAACCGCCTTTATCTCTTCTGCTGTGTCACCGACGACGATGCCCAGTTCTTCAATCCCTGCTTTTGACAGCGCCTCGATGCCGTAGAAGATTATCGGTTTATTGGCGACCGGAATAAGCTGTTTGGCACCGGTGAAGGTCAGGGGTCTGAGACGGGTGCCGAAACCGCCGGCAAGAATAAGCCCTTTCATAACGGGGAATTATAATAATTATGGAGTAAAAGTCAACCAGGTATTCACTTTGTTGTTATCGACTTTATGAATGCAATGAGTGCTTCCTGCCAGGTGCGCATGCTCTTTTCAAAAAAGAATTCGAAATTCTTTGATTCCAGCGGTGCGAATCGGGGACGGGGGGCGGGCAGATTCAATTCTTCGGTCTTTATCGGTTTGATGTCGGTCTTGAATTTCATCAGCTCTTTTGCTTTCAGGGCGAAATCGAGCCAGGAACCCATATCCCTGTTTACAATGTGATAAACACCGTAATTTTCCGACTTTATCAGCAGCCAGATGGTCTCTGCCAGGTCAACCGTATAGGTGAAAGAACCGAATTGGTCACAGATCACGTCTATGGACCTGGGTTTATCTTCGGATACAATGAATTTCGAGATG
The DNA here is from genome assembly GCA_011052815.1 of candidate division WOR-3 bacterium. NCBI lineage: Bacteria > Pseudomonadati > Caldifarciminota > Caldifarciminota bacterium. The sequence continues at coordinate 1,722 of DRIG01000047.1, forward strand.
AATGTTTTTGAATTCTTACCGAAGAGCCAGGCGGTCCGAACAATGAAATAACGGTCACACAGATCCTTTATGTAATTTTCACCGAGCAGTTTCGTCCTGCCGTATTCATTTATCGGTGCGGTTCGGCTGTACTCAGAATATGCCTTTTCCGCCCTGCCGTCGAAGACGAAATTTGTGCTCACATAGAGTATTTTGGCGTTGATCTTTTTACTGATTACCGCAAGTCCTAAGGTGCTGAGGGCATTGGTTTGAAATGCCAGGTCTTTGTTCTTTTCACACTCGTCGACATTGCTTATTGCGGCGAAATGGAGAATCACATCAGGCCGGTATTTTAAAAGGGTTTCATTCGTCTTCTTGAAATTGCCGACGTCGAGCTGATTGAGGTCGGTGGCGAGAAAATTAATACCTTCCCGCTTGAGTACATTCTGCATTTCCGTACCCAGGGCTCCGTGTGCACCGCTGATAAAGACCTTCACGGTCGATTATATCTCCATCTTATCGGTTTGTCAATACACCGTATCGGCTATTGACTTTTTGGTGATTTTGGAGATAATAGATTTCGATATTCGAAAGGAGGTTGGATATGTACGATAAAAAGGCAGATCTTGCTGGACCTGGTGTATCCACATATGAGGAAGTGGAGAAGATTCTTCCCAATGATTATGAGCCGCTCCTTCCGCCGAAAGAGAGGATGCATGCCCTCTTTGAGGTGAAAAAATATATTGAAGAGAACCTCTGTAAGGAACTCAATCTCTTTATGGTTCAGGTTCCGCTGATTGTTAGTGCTGAAAGCGGAGTGAATGACATGCTCGACCGTGACGGTTCACGTACGCCTATAGAATTTAATTGTGGATTGGGATTGGAAAAACCCATTCGTGCTCAGATCGTCCAGGCAGCTACCAAGTGGAAGCGACCCGCCCTCAAACAGTTCGACTGTAAGGTCGATGAAGGAATTTGTACGGATATGCGCGCCGTGCGGAAAGACTATTTTCTGGACCATGACCACAGTTCTTATGTTGACCAATGGGATTGGGAACGGGTGATGACAATGGAAGAGCGCAACCTGAAATTTCTGAAAGATATCGTCAAAAAGATCTGGAAGGTGATCTACGGTGCCGGCAAACATGTCCAGGAGCTGTTTCCGCAACTCAAGACCGATAAATATCCTGACTTTCCCGAAGAGCTTACATTCCTTCACGCCGAGGAGATTCTTGATATGTATCCTGATCTGCCTCGAAAACAGCGGGAGACCAAAGTGCTGCAGAAGTACCCTGCGATCTTTATCATCGGTGTGGGGTATACATTGAAAGACGGTTATCCCCATGAAATGAGGGCGGCGGACTATGATGATTGGATTACTGATACTCAATCGGAAACCGGGAAACCGACCCATGGTCTCAACGGTGATATCCTTGTCTGGAATCCTGTGACAAGGCGTCGTCATGAATTGACTTCAATGGGAATCAGAGTGACCAAAGATACGCTGGTCAAGCAGCTGGAGATGGCCGGACAGATGGAAAATCTGAAACTGCCCTATCATCAGGCGATTATGAACGACGAAATTCCGTTGAGCATCGGTGGTGGTATCGGACAGTCACGCACATATATGTATCTTCTGCGCACCGCACACTTAGGTGAGGTGAGTGTGACGGTCTGGCCCAAGGTGCTCAAGGAGATGTGTGCAAAACGGAATATATTTGTGCTTGAATAAAATTTCGCGGCTAACCGAGTTTATAACCGATATTTCTTAAAAACTTATAACGTGCGGCGCGGGCGGTTTCGTCTTCAATTCCCTTTGATGCATAGCCGTCGATCACGCCGATGACGCCTTTACCCTGTTCGTCTTCGACCACGAGTATTTCAAGAGGATTCGCCGTGGCACAGAAGATTCTTACGACTTCAGGACAGGCTTTTATGCGGTCCAGAACATTGATCGGAAACGCATTCTTGATGAAGATTATAAAGAAATGGCCGGCACCGATTTTGTACGCATAATCTTTCGCCCGCGTGGTCAACTCTTCATCGTTTCCTTCATACCGAACAAGACATTCCTGGGATGCCTCACAAAAGGCGAGACCGAACTTTATGCTGGAATGTGCATTCACCAGTGCCTCATACAGATCCTCGGCACTCTTTATAAAATGGGTGTAACCGCAAATTACATTAACTCCCTCAAGGGGTTCGATTTTGATCTTTTTTATATCCATGGATTCCTCCTTTTGATACTTATTATTATCCGTCGTGGATTGGTTTAAAGGTTGTCTGCTTCAATAACCTATCTCCTTCAGAAATTTTTTGTCCTTGCGCCACTTTTCTTTCACTTTCACCCATAGTTCGAGATAGACTTCTCTACCCAGAAAATCTTCTATCTTTTTTCTTGCTTCTTCTCCGATCTTCTTCAACGCCGCGCCGTTCTTCCCAATGATGATACCTTTTTGTGATTTTCTTTCGACATAGATCACGGCACGGATATAATCTTTTCCTTTGTCTCGTTCTTTAAATTCATCGATCAATACACACGTTGAATAAGGAATTTCTTTTTTAAAAAACTCAAAGAGTCTTTCTCTGATCAATTCCGCCACAAAAAATCTTTCGGGTGCGTCGGAGAGATCCTCTGCGGGATAAAGAAAAGGTCCTTCTGGCAGGTATTTAAAGATCGCTTTTTTCAATTCCTCGATACCATCACCGTTCAATGCAGAGACGGGAATTATTTCTTTGACCGCGGATTTCTTTATCGTATTCATAATCGGCAACAATTCATCTTTGGAAACGAGGTCGATCTTATTTATGACGGCTATGGTGGGTTTTTTGTTGAAAACCTTTTTGAATTCAAGGGGAAGTTCTTTTTCTTTGAACCAGGGATCTGTCATCCATAATACTTCATCGGCGTCTTCCAAGGAGCGTTTAATCTGTTTGACCAGCATTTCCTGCAGAAGGTAATGCGGTTTTATCAATCCCGGCGTATCAAGGAAACAGCATTGGTACTCATCTTCGGTCAGGATACCCAGGATTCGATGCCTCGTCGTCTGGGGTTTGGGACTGACAATAGACAGCTTTGTTTGCAGCAGTCGATTGAGCAATGTCGACTTACCGACATTCGGTTTACCGATGATAGAAATATAACCTGACTTCATAGCAAGAAGGGGGTGCTCAGCACCCCCTTTCAAATAACTTCAATATTTTATTCTTCAGTACTCTTTTCCTTCTTCTTTCTGGCTCGTTTTGTTTTTTTCTCTTCTTTATCTTTTTCTTCGAGCTCTTCTTTTGTCTGCTCAACCGCAGGTTCTTCTATCGTTTCTTCTTTCATCTCAAGAAGGTTCTTGTCGTCCTTTTTCTTCACGAGTACCGTGAAGATAAGGGTGTTGCCCGACCAGAATATCGCACCGCCGTAGGACATAACAAATAGGACGATCAGATAATAGGTGAGTCCCAGGATAAACGACGATATTGCACCTGCCCAGGTTTCAAATGCGGGAATATAATCAGGGGGGAAGAGAAGATTGAGCATACCGATCGAGTCGAGATAATCGATGAAGAAATTCTGGATCGAATCAGGATATATGGCTGGAAGAGTGACCTTCACGTAATAGGCGGCGTTTGTTAGAAGATTATCCAGTTTATCCGCGGAGACGAAAACGCCGAGGATATCCTGGCCCAGGAAGATCGCTTTGGCGGCGAAGAAACCGAGGATGAATACTCCGGCGATCACGATCGCCTTCAAGAGAATCTCATAAAAGATGAATCTCCATGGTTGATCATTTATCACGGAGAAGGATTCAAACAGTGTATCAAAGGTATCGTTGGCGGTTTCTCCTACGATCGCCGGACCGATATTCAGACAAACCAGTGTCACGATAGTAAGATAGATGATGAACATCGATGCGGCGAACGCCGGAATCGCCATCAACGCAAGGATCAATTGACCGGCATACGGTATCAGGGTGATAAGTCCGAGTATCAAACCCAGGGCAATAAGGATGATTATGGATATGATGAGGACAAAAGGAGCGAGGATGGCGGATTTACCGTTCTTTAATGCGAATTTGATCGCCTCTTTTATTTCATAGAAATCATCACCCTTGAGCTGTTCATAGGTTATTTTGGAGACCGCAACGCCGCTCAGCAAAGTGACACAGAGCCACCACAACAGTCCGACGATCCAGATCACCCAGGAATACCACGGTAGTCCAGCAGGATACATTGGAACGACACGAAATGTTTCCCAAATTTCACTGATTTCTATACCTCCCGCAATGAATGATAAATATGCCAAGATACTGTAGCCGATAAAGGCAATGAGAAAACCGACGAATGTCACCCATATTTTCTTGGCACTGAAGCCGAGCCTTCCAGCTCTGAATACATCCTTGTAGTTAAAATGTAAATTAGTCACTGCGCCTCCTTTTGTTTTTGTGTATTATAATCATAATATTTTTATTGTCAATACCTAAAAGCCAGGTAGTGTTGACATTTTTCTAATTTTTAATATAATTTCGAAGGAGGAATAATGAATATCGGCTGGCAAGAGATTTTATTGATTTTGCTTATTGCTCTTTTATTATTCGGTGCGAAGAAAATTCCGGATCTCGCTAAAAGTCTCGGTAAAGGAATCAGGGAATTCAAAAAAGGTCTTCATGAAATTGAATCTTCAGACGAAGAGATAAAAGAGAAGAGCAAGAAGGATGATGAAAAGAAGGAAGACAAATAGATTGTCAACAGGCAGAACAGACGATAAACTATTTACTGGAAGCCATTTGGAGAGGTGTCCGAGTGGCCTAAGGAGCACGATTGGAAATCGTGTATCCCGAGAAATCGGGATCGTGGGTTCAAATCCCACCCTCTCCGTCCCGCCCCTTATCTGGCTTATTGTAGACGCAGTACGTATCTTTTCTGTGGAACTTAAAGAAATCCAATCGGCGTATCCATATACATTTATCGAACAAGGTGCGGGATCGGTTGAGCACCGCTCATTAAGAAAGGAGAATTATGTATTATAACGGCGCTAAAATTTTTGTAGTCTCTTTTATAGTTTCTCTTTTTACCTCGATTATAGTTTGTGTTCTCTTTTTCTTTGTGATAATGCCTCTGACAAAACCATCCGGTGATATAGTCGTGCCTGATTTACTCGGTTCGACCACTGAGCAGGCACGTGTGATAACAGAGACAAGAGGCTTGTTACTGGTCGTCGGAGGAGAAGAAGAAGATGAAAAGATCGGAGAAAATCTCATCTGTCGTCAGACACCGCTTCCCGGTTCAATGGTCGGCAGAAAGACGACCGTAACGGTCTTTATCTCCAAAGGTTCAGGAAAACTGGTGCTGCCGGATTTCAAAGGCCAGGGATTGAGCGAGGCGACGGTTAAATTGTCGGAGATGGGGTTGAAGGTCGGAGAGGTGAAGAGTGAAGAGAACAGTGAAGTCGATAAAGATAAGATAATCTCCACCATTCCACCTGCTGGTTCCCGGGTAAAAAAAGGAGATGTGATTTCCGTGGTGTTGAGCCGCGGGGTTGAACTCGTTAAAGTTCCCCGTTTGATCGGCAAATCCCTTTCCACGGCAAAACGGCTTATTGAAAACAACGGTTTTAAAGTCGGAAACGTATCCTGGGAGGTGAGCATCGATTATAATGTGGGGATTGTAATGCGTCAGAGTCCGGGGGCGGGAAGAATGGCGAAGAAAGGAAGTGCGATAAATCTTGTCGTCGCCACTGTTCTTGAATGAAAAAATTATTCATTTATCTCATTACAATCCTGTCGTTTTTCATCCTCGGTGTAATAATCGCCAATTTTGTGATAATGCCGTCGGTCGTTCATAAAGGCAGGGAGATAGAAGTCCCTGACGTGCTCCAGATGGCGCTCGACTCTGCTGTTGCCGAACTGAAAAAAAAGGGACTGGAAGGCGTGGTTACCGAACGTAGATTCGATCCGATCATCGAGGAGGGTAAAGTCATTATTCAAGAACCGCTGCCCAAAACAAAGGTGAAAAAGGGGAGAATAATAAATCTTACGGTAAGCCTGGGACCGGAAAGCATAAAAGTACCGTATCTTACGGGAATTGATATTGATAAAGGAAAGATGATAATAAAGCGACTCGGATTCCATCTCGACTCTATTGAATTTATCTTTTCCGATACAATTCCGAGGAATAAGATCATCAGGACGGTTCCTGATGCAGAGGTCGAGTTGAAGAAGGGAGATACCATAAAGTTGATCATCAGCAAAGGTCCTGTTCTGAAGATGCCTAATCTTTCCGGTAAAAACATAGATGACGCGAAAATCATTTTAGAAAAACTGGGGTTGATAATCGGACGGGTTGAAGAAGTTGAAGGGAGCGGTGACAAGGGGAGTATTATCGTCCAGAATCCCGCTCCAGAGCAGATCGTCGAACCCGGCGATACCGTCAGTTTAATGGTCATCAAGTGAAAGTCGCTCCTTCAATCATTGCCGCGGACTTTTCACGTTTTCACGAAGAGATAGCTGCGGTTGAAAAAGCCGGTGCCGATTTACTCCATCTGGATGTGATGGACGGTGTCTTTGTCCCCAATCTTACATTCGGACCCATGATCGTCGAAGCAATCAACAGGATCTCATCTCTGGAACTCGACGCCCACCTTATGATTGTTAACCCGGAAAGATACCTTGATCAATACATCAAAGCAGGCGTTGATTGGCTGTCTTTCCATGTCGAGGCGACGGAAAAGCCGGAATATTGTATTCAATATATCAAAGAACAGGACATAAAAGTCGGTATTGCATTGAACCCGGAGACTCCCTTTGAGAATATCAAGAAATTCGTCGAAAGGCTCGACTATCTTCTGGTTATGACCGTTCACCCCGGTTTTTGCGGTCAGAAGTTTCTGAGTGAAGTCGTCGACAAGATAAAAGAGATACGCAACTGGATAGAAAAACAGCGACTGGAGTGCATTCTTGAAGTGGACGGCGGCATAAACGATACGAACTGCCGTATCGTCAGACAAGCGGGTGCAGATATCATTGTAGCCGGTGCCGGTATTTTTAAAAAAAGCGATTATAAAAAAGCAATCGAGAATTTAAGATGTTAGAAAACTTGATCGATCGTTTTCAGAAAGTAAGAAGAAAGATCCTGGGGTACGGCAGGATTACAAAGACAGAACTGGAAGCGATTCTTAAAGAGATTAGAATCGTGCTTCTTGAAGCGGATGTAAATTATAGAATAGTAAAAGAGTTCATTGAAGAATTGAGGACAAAATGTGAGAGCCTTGAACTTGTGAGAAGTTTAAAACCCGGGGATGCCGTTGTTAAAGCGGTCTACGAGGAACTCACTTTACTGCTGGGAGAGTCTTCCCGCACCATTACTTTTAAAAAAAACGGACCTCTTGTTATTATTCTCATCGGACTTCAGGGGGTCGGAAAGACCACAACCGCCGTAAAACTCGCTTTCAGATTCAAGTCGAAAAAACCCCTGCTCGTGCCGGCGGATGTGAAGAGACCGGCTGCCTATGAACAGCTTGCATCATTGGCGAAGAGGGTTGAGATTCCGGTGTTTCCGTTGAATAAAGAGAGTGCGGTTGCCACCGTAAAACAGGCGAAGGCGGCGGCTCTGGATAGAGGGTACGGAATCGTTATTATTGATACGGCAGGAAGACTTCATATCAATAATGAATTGATAGATGAACTCAGGGAGATTGATAAAGTTGTAAAACCTGATTATCGGCTGCTCGTCGCCGACGGTATGAGCGGTCAGGATGCAGTAACCCAGGCGATGACCTTTAAAAAGGAAGTCGGTCTGGAAGGAGCCGTTCTTACAAAGATGGACGGAGACGCCCGTGGAGGTGCCGCCCTTTCCATCACCCGTGCCGCTGATGTACCCATATTCTTCATCGGTGTTGGAGAAACCCTGGAAGGCCTCGAGGTTTTTTATCCGGATCGGATGGCGCAGCGCATTATGGGTATGGGAGATCTGGTGAGCCTTGTAGAGAAAGTGAAGGTTATTGAGAAGGAGATCGACGGAAAACAGATGCGTAAAAAGCTCGTAAAAGGAGAACTGAATTTTGAAGATTTCCTTGAACAATTGAAAGCAGTCAAGAAATTAGGACCCCTGTCAAAACTCGCCGCTATGATTCCCGGTGTAAAAGAGAGTGATGTCAATGAAGATGAAATGAAGAAGATTGAAGCCATTATAAACTCAATGACAAAAAAAGAGAGGCTCAAACCCGACATTATCAACGGTTCACGAAAAAGAAGAATCGCGGCGGGCAGCGGTACGACAATGCAGGATGTGAATCAACTCTTGAAGCAGTTCAAGCTCGCCCGCGATATGCTGAAAAAGATGGGCAGGGGCGGACCGCCCGGCAGACTGCCTTTTAGAATTTGATTTAAATTATTAAAAAATAAAAGGGGAGAGTATAAACACTCTCCCCTTTTTATGTCAATTTGACAATAAAATCAGAATGTCGGTGGTTCTTTTGCCAGAACAAAGTAGTGTTTTACTTTCCATGCCTCACTCAGCAGTATATAGTAGCCGTCATAGCCTTCAGGGTCTGGTTCCGCGAAAAACTCATATTTTACGAATATTGTATTATTCCATTCGGCATAATTATCTTCGGTCGTACCTGCTCCCTCATCGTCAAACAGGAAGTGTGCGGCGAGCCCGATATCAGAAGACGTTGTAATATCAATCTTTCCCGCTTCAGTAATCTGGCTTACGTCGTATTCATATTTATACCACGTTTCATCCCAGTTCCATTTCATCGAACCGTTGACACTTTCGGTATCAGGGATCTCCACGATTGTGTGGAACCAGATATCACGGGTATCTGCAAGGATTCCGATCTCCATTGCTGTCGGTGTGCTGTCCTGGTACAGAGAATCCCAGATATCCGGGGTGAACATAAGATAGAGGCTTGCAGAATCAATGGTCGTGCCCATACTGTCGATCGGGAACTTTACAAGAATCCATTTATAGAACAACTCACTCACCCACTCATCCGGCACACTGAAGGTGTCGGGTCCTTCCCAATATGGAGGGGCATCAAGTGAACCGCTGGCGTTCAAGCCGCTGTATGCATCGACATTGGTCATCATCGCCATCATATTAACTCCGTTCACCAGATTTTCGGCTTCACGCAGTTCATCCTGGTCAACCTTGTCACCGCATCCAGTCAGCCATACCACAACCAGCAGCGACAGTCCGAAAACAAACAATCGTTTTTTCATAAAACCTCCTTTTAGTCTTTCCGTGACTATAGTGAATTATAACAAAAATAACTATTTTGTCAAGGAATAATCCCCGATTATCTGACGATCACCGCTTTCATCGTATATGTAGCATCTCCGACCTTCAGATATGGGAAATATAGTCCCGGCGGAACTTTTCGACCATGCCGGTCCCTGCCGTCCCAGATGATCGTGTCGAAGTTGGTCCCTGCAGATTTATAAAGAGTTCGGATCAATCTTCCGTTTATATCATAGATACGCAATTCAGAGATGGAACCGTTGTTCTGGAGGTGATAACCGATACTTGTTCGGTCGGCAAAGGGATTCGGAACGATGTAGTGGATGCCCTGGTTCATTGTCGGTAAAACTGCAGGTTCAAACAGAGGCATCAATTCAGGAGCATTGCCGGGATTGAGTACGACAAGCATGGATTCCGGAACAACCACCCAGTTCAAAGTAGAACTGTCGAGGGGCTCGGATGCCGCCACCCAGAAATTTGAGTTGATTTTACCGGGATAATAATAAAGAGAAAATCCTTCTGCCGGATTTTTCGAAAAACGTACCGCCCAGAGGGTTGAGCCGTCAGACATAACAAAATTGAACTGGCCTGAGCTGGCGTTGGCGGAGAGCGCCGAATCCAGTTTTGTTATTGCTGTTTTTATGCACTCTTCAATTGTATTATTCAAGTAGGTGTCGATTATTTCGATGATGAATATCGCGTATAGATCCGAATCAAGATAATCCGGCGCATAGTCAGGCGGGTTGAGGCGTAAATAAGAGGGATTGATTTGATTGATGAGTTCGAGTAGAATCTGTGTCGGAAGTGTGCCGTTATGGGCGAAGAGTATTTTGATGTTTCGACACACGCCCATTCTCAGGAAAGGATGGGGATTGGGGATACCGCTGGTCGGACCGCTTGTGCCGCTGCGGACATGGGCGATGCAGCTTTTTTCAACGTAATGGATCACGTCTTCCACGGCAAGGTTATATCTGGGATCTGTCGGTGCACTCGGTTCGGCACGAACAACAATCGGCAAGAGTGTTTCTGTGTCCGGTGTCCTAAAATAAGCGATGCCCCAGCCGTCAGGATTGTTATTACCAAGTTTCTGGAGGGAATCAAGATGTACTCTTATTATTGTGTCGGGGCGGTCTTCTGATGTTGAAAAGATTATTCCCCAGAATCGACAATTGTGAGAGGAGGTTCTTTTTTGATAAACCATCTGGCTGATAATCAAAAACCCTAATCCCAGAGAGATCAGTAGCAATAACAGATATTTCCAATTTCTTTTCCACAGAGTCTTCATAATCATCACATATCATTATATAAAAGTCCCTGTAAGTTGTCAATTATGATCGCATCTTTTATTTTAAAAACTTGACATAATTATCTTTTTATATATAATTTAACTTCATGATGGCATTAATAAGTTTATTTATTCTTTCGGTGAACGATGTATACCTTCTCCCCAATGATGCGGTTGAAATTAAAATCTGGCGCCAGAAAGATTTGAGTGGCTGGTATTATGTTGATAGTGATACCAGTTTGACCATCCCGCTCCTCGGGAAGTTTTCGATAAAAGGAATCGCACTTGATTCCCTGCACAATCAACTTATAAATGACTTCAGAAATTATTATACAGACATCTATGTTGACATAAATTTTTATTATAGAATTAATATATTCGGAGAAGTTAAAGTACCGGGATTCTATTATGTAAAGAGCGAAGATAATTTGGCGAATCTGCTTGCGCAGGCAGGAGGACCCACAGAGCGCGGTTCCCTAAGCGGGATACGTATCCTCAATTTCGGAATGGAGCGAAAGATCAATTTTGAAAAGATTTTCAAGAGCGGTAAAGATCTGGAACAACTTGCATTACGACCGGGGGATGTGGTTATTGTTCCCCGACGGTTTATGCCGGCGTTCCAGGAATGGTCCGTGCTCTTCAGTCTCGGTACTTTGATTCTTCAGATTTACATCGCGGCAAAATGAAAAAAGAACCGACTCTTCAAGATTACATCGGCGTTGTGATGGAACGTCGCTGGTTGGTGGGTATCTGTGTCGGTGTAGCCACGGTCGCTGCTTTAGTCCTGAGTTTTGTTCTGCCCAAGGTCTATGAGGCAAGGATTAAATTCAAGTTAGACCTCTCTGAATCGAAGCCGGTTTTCTTTTCGGAGATTTACACCCCCCAAAGAGTTGATCCTGTTGAAAGTCAACTGGAGATCGTCAGGAGCCGCACCCTCGCCCGCTCAGTGGTCAAGAAGTTGAATCTGAATTTTATTGTGAAGAACCACAAACAGTACTTTTTTGATTCGGTATATGTTTCCGAAAAATTTCCGCCGGGTACATACTGTTTAAAATTCAATGACAGCCGGTTCTCCCTGGTGACGAAGAAGGGGGAGATAGTCGGCTCCGGCAGAGTCGGAGAACTTTTTGATATTGATTCACTGAAATTCTTTATAAAAGAGAAACCAACCGACGACATAAAGATCATTATTAAAGAAATCAACGAAAGTGCCGAAGAGTTGCAGAAAAAGACGAGTGCCAGTCAAATCAAGAACACCTATCTTGTATTACTGAAAGCCAAATCGTCGTCTCCTGAGTTGGCGGCGGCGATCGCCAATACACTTGTTGACGAATACATAAATTATTCCCTCGCCACCGTGAGAGAGGCGGCGCGCGGTTCAAAAGAGTTTATCGAGAGTCAGATTTCCATCTTCGGCGAGGAGCTTAATAAAGCCGAAGAGAAACTGCGTCAATTTAAAGAAAAGACGGGTATTTTTCTGCTTGACGAATCAGCAAAGGAGATAATTTCTTCTCTGGCACAGTTTGAGGTTGAGAAAGAAAAGGCGATCGTTGAATTGAATGAAATCGAAAGTTCCATAAAGAATCTCGAACAGGAATTATCAAAAGATGAAGCCTCTTACGGTGCCTATAAACGGATGGCTTCGTTTCCCACGATATCCACAAGTCCGATAATAATTTCATTGCGGGAAAAACTTAAATCACTCGAGATCCAGCGTCAGGAGCTGCTTCAGAAGAGCGGAGAGAACCCCAAAGAGCTTTCCGAAATAGATAATAAGATTAAACAGACCGAGGAAGAACTGCAAAAGGCGACAAAACAGATCGTCCTCGCCGGTCCCTCGGTATCCGATCCTATTTTTCAATCCATTATTTCCCAGATCATCAACAATGAGACGCGTGCGATCGCATTGCAGAGTCGCATCGACGCCTTGAATCATATTATAAATCGACACAACCACCGTTTAAAGCAGTTGCCCGAGGCTGAAGTGAATCTCGCCCAGCTTGAGCGGCAGAAGATGGCTAACGAAGAGATTTACACGATGTTGTTGGGAAAACTTGAAGAATCGAAGATCGCTGAAGCCATGCAGATCAGCGAGGCACGGATTATCGACCGGGCGACGGTTCCTGACAAACCGGTTGCGCCGAAACCGAAACAGAATACCGTACTCGGATTTCTTTTGGGTTTATTCATCGGTGTCGCCAGTGCGTTTCTTCTTGAATATCTGGATACCTCGGTAAAGAGCTCCAAAGAGATCGAGGAACTTACGGGTGCGTCGGTACTGGCGGCGATTCCTTTGGTCAAAGATAAGGAACATCCGTGTATCCCCACCATAGAAGAACCCCATTCCCAGATCGCTGAGGCGTACAGAATTTTAAGAACGAATTTGGCTTTCGCCGCTGCAGCAAAGCCCCTTAAGACGTTGCTGATCACTTCTACATTACCCCAGGAAGGGAAAACGACGACCTGCCTTAATCTTGGTATTACCCTGGCTCAACAGGGAAATAAAACGGTGGTACTTGATTGTGATTTCAGACGGCCGATGCTTCACACGTATTTTTCAAAATATATCAAAAATAAAAGGCACGGCCTTTCAGATATTCTCCTGGGCAGGCTTAAGTTGAAAGAGGCGATCGTCAAGACACCCACTACGGAAAATCTCAGTTTTATCACCAGTGGTACGATTCCCTCGAATCCCGCGGAGCTGCTGGGTTCTAAGAAGATGCAGGATACAATAGAAAGATTAAAGGATGATTTTGAATTTATAATCCTTGATGCTCCACCGGCACTTGGGGTGGCTGATGCAAGGGTACTCGGTAAGATCGTGGATGGTATTTTGGTTGTGGTGATGGCGAATAAGACAAACCGTGATGCAGTTCTTGAGGTTAAGGATGAGCTGGAACGAAGCGGCGAAAAGATAATCGGTTTTGTTTTAAACGGTGTCGACCTTACACATCACTACTATCGCCATCGTTATTATTACTACTATCCTTCAAAGTGAGTTTTTGAAGAAAATTGATATGTTGAAGTCAACAAGAGTATGTTCTGAAAGATGAAAAGATATCGACGGCGGACTTCAAAGAAGTTCCGCTGGATTATTATTATTGCGGTAATAACAATTCCATTAATCTATTTCAGCCGCAGATTTTATAAGTATCTCAGTGCACGATATGAAGAAAAGAGTTTGAAAAAACAGATCCTGATTTTGCAAGCTGAAAATGAAGTGTTGAAAAACCGAATTCATCAATATAAAAGAGGAACCGTACTTGAAGCCAATGCGCGTGATGAACTGGGGATGATCAGAAAGGGTGAAAAAGTATATCTGGTCCCGAAGAAATGAACTATCGGATTGAAATAACTCCGTTTCGAGTGGAAGTATGCGAGAGCGACAGCGCGTACAGTTATGATGACATCGTGGTGATTAAGAGTAAAGAAGGGATAGACCTCGGACGCGTAGTTAAAGAAGAGGATGAAGAGATTGAAGAAGTCTACGGTAAAATCATCAGAAAGGCGAGTCCCCAGGATATTGAAAAACGTAATGAGCTGCATGAATACGAAGAATTTTGTTTGATTGAACTGAAGCGTGCTGTTGAAGAGTTTAAGTTTGCTATGAAGCCGGTTCACGCCCACTGCCAGTTCGATGAAGAGAGGGTTATTTTCTATTTTACAGCGCAGAAGCGGCTTGAATTCCGTAAGTTGCATCGCTATATCTCCCAGAAACTGAACAAGAGGGTGGTGATAAAACAGATCGGAAGTCGTGATTATTCAAAACTGTTCGGCGGCATCGGTCCCTGTGGAAGAAATTTGTGCTGCAGAACATTTTTAGGAGAATTGAAGTCGATATCCCTGCGTATGGCACGGGACCAAAAACTTTATGTCTCGCCGAGTAAAATATCAGGAATCTGCGGTAGGTTGCTCTGCTGCTTGAACTTTGAAGAAAATTTTTATACTGATTTCCAGAAAGAGAAATCGGAGAGCGAAGAGAAGCAGGATGAATCAGGATAATAATTTTTTTTACCTCGACTGTTTTCCAGATACAAATTAATGGCGGATATTAACCGATTTATTGAACTGATTTCAATTTTACGTAACAAGTGCCCCTGGGATAAAAAACAGACCCTTGAGACCATGAAGAGTAACATAATAGAAGAGGCTTATGAACTCGTCGAGGCGATTGAACTTGATGAGACCGATGCACTCAAAGAAGAG
>DRIG01000048.1 GCA_011052815.1 candidate division WOR-3 bacterium
AAAGAATCAGCGAATCTTCTGTTTTTATAAATATATTCTTCAATCTCACAGCGGGTCCGTCTGAGCCTTTCAAAAGCTTTATCATACAGTAAAGACTCTGCTTTTATATACAGATCACTCTCCTCTATTGTCACATTGAATGCAACAAGGTCTCTTGAGATACAGATATCCCGATATCTTCGCGGTTGGAATAAATAAAGCGGCTTCGCAAAAATCATCCGTTTACTTCCTGCAGAAAAGAACTCTCGATCGCTTTATACGGACAGACTGTCACACATTCTCCGCATTCGATGCAGCGTGACGGCTCAAAGTCAACGCACATGGTCGCCTTCACAATGAAAAAAGCCCGGGTGGGGCATATCAGTGAACATAAACCACAGTGGGTGCACTCTTCATCGTGCCGTATTATTTTCGGCTTTGATAATCCGAGCTTCATAATCTACTTATATCTCCCTCTAAACGGTCTGAACCTGACGCCGTTTTCGTACTGGGGCAGAGTCACAACCGGTTCAGTAAGAAAGAACCTTCCCGCCTCAATCCATTCCTTCAGGATCCGGCAGATCTCCACTGCCTTTGGATAACTTGAAATCGGATAGGTCGGCACCTTACGATCTTTGATGGTAATCACCCCGCTTTTCAGTGAATGATAATCAACCTCTGATATCACTCTATCGATTGCTTCAGGATAATCATAGGAATAATCGGCCACCGGTGCAAGAATATCTCTGTCAGTGACGCAGGTATGCTTCAGAATCTCCTGATCAAGTATGGGGATGGGAATACCGATTCCCACGGTAAGGCTGACTCCCTAGCCGACGATTGAAGTACCCCTCAACCATTCAGGCTTCATCTGTTTAAGGTCCCCGATCACAGCGATGGTGCCGGCACCGGATTTTGGAATCCCCTTTTCATTTCGGGATACCGCGGGATCATGCTGGGTTCCATGCCATGCCACATAACCGACACCACCCGCTAAAAATATTCTCGTACCGAGTCCGATCGTTCGATAATAAGGATCATTGAGCAGGGGTGAAACCTGACCGGCTGAACAATAATTTGCATTACCCAGATCCGGGTTCAAAGGACCCATATAGGTATATATCGTTTCCCTGCCGGTATTCACCGCCACATTGTAGTTCTGATAGCAGTTGCGGGGGTTAAAGAGAAAAGCGTCGTTAATTTCATCAATCGTGAAGCTACCCAACAGTTCCTTCCTGGGATATTCATCAGTTCCGTATGAAGACGCCTTGAGTTCAATCCTCTTGCCGGCGACAAGATCCTCAATCAAATGACCACCGTCGTATTTAAAGGAGCGTGGAGATCGGGTGTTCACCAGGATATCATCAGAAATCCGGGTCGCTCCGATATAGAGATCGACCGCAGCGAGGCCGCAACATGCCTCCACGCCGTTCAACCATGCCTTAGTGATTTTGATCTTCGGTTTGGTGTGACCCAAATTCAAAAAAACACCGGATGAGCACATCGGACCGAATGTACCGGTTGTCACCACGTCTATCTTTTTCGCAGCGTTTTTCAATCCTTGTTCTTTTACAACATCGATGATCTCTTCGGCGGTACAGACGATCGCCTTACCTTCTTTTATCTTTTTGTTGATCTCTTCAATGGTCTTTGCCATATTCACCTCCTGTTTTTATAATCTACGAAAAGCCGGAGGTGATGAGTGAATTAAAACAAAAAACTTTCCCGAATTATGGGAAAGTTCTTTAGAGAACACTCATCTCTCCCTTTTCGGGCGGGAATTGGCACCCGCCCTGAGCGGGTTGCCGAGGCGTCATCGGGCCCGTTCCCTCGACCTTTCTTGATGAGACTCAACTTTTCAAAGAACAGATTATTTATTATACAGAAAAAATTCAATCCGTCAACCCCCAAATCCACTGACTCCTCTCCATTCTTTGTAAACAAACCAGAATCCAGTATTCAGTCATTCCTTCATTCCATTCAGGACGACGTCTGAATCCGCCGCTCCCAACGACCCCAACGTTTCCCCGTTTCTCCCTTTCCCCCGCTCCCCGTTTTCCCATTTCTCTCCTTCTCCGTTTCTCCCATTCCCCGTTTCCCCGTTTCTCCCTTTCCCCTCCGCCCTTAGCCCTCCGCCCTTCGCCCTTTTCCTCCCCCTTGATGGGGGAGGATTAAGGTGGGGGTGATCTTTCTTCCAGCACCGCTCCTAACGCTCCAAACGATCTCAACGCTTCTAACGTTTCCCCGTTTCTCCCTTTAGAAAAGAAGGAAGGATAGGAGAATAGAGATTCTTCGTCCACCCGCCAAAAAAAACGTCGGGCAGACTCAGAATGACGGAGAAAAGGAGGGTTTTTAATCAAAAAGAAAAAAGTGGAGCGGAATCAAATTCAGTCAAACTTGACTTTTTGATTATATTTACTATAATTACAATAAAAAATAGAAAAATGATGATTGAAGATGGAGAAGTTCGACCAGAGGGAGGTATATACGAACTATGTTCGGATATATCGAAAAATTGGAGGGATATGCGAAATGAGTTCGGATATAAACAAGTTATACGCCATTGGATGAAAAGGGAAATAGGATTATGCTTAGCGATTTTATATTAATTGCAGGGATTTCTGAATATCATTATCTGGAAGTGCTAAAAGAAAGGAGGAGATATGAAACCTCGTAGCCTAATTACATTCATTTTCGGAATAACCTTAGTTGTAATTGGTGTAATTTTGATCATAAAAATCGGATGCCCAATTCCAGTGATTGTTGGAGGTGCACTTTGTTATTTGGGTTGGAGTGGTGGTCGCACCGCTACTATCCTCTTTGGTCATACCTGTGTCGTACTTGGCTGTTACTTGATTACTTGGGGAATGTATCTATTGCCACACTGGAAACCGACTCCAACATACATCTTCGGGCGACCACTTTTTTGGGGATTTTTTTCGCTTATGGGTGGTATATGTGCAATTTACCACGGGTTCTGCAAGTGTATCGGTGGACAAAGAGATGCGAAAAATAAATAAAAGTGAACCAACGGCGTATAACACGGTGTTTGTGGCTCACTTCGTTCGCCCAAATGCTTCGCACTTCACAAACACCGAAACCGTTAGCCGAAACAATTTAATGGAGGTAGGTAATTTATGAATTCAAGGGAAATGCCAAAATTAAAGATAGGCGAACTTGAGGCTAAAATACCAATTGTTCAAGGCGGAATGAGTGTTGGTATCTCTTTGTCAGAATTAGCTTCGGCTGTGGCGAACGAGGGTGGTATTGGAGTTATTGGTGCTGCTGGGATTGGTATGATTGAATCCGATTTCAGTACAAATTTCAAAGAAGCAAACAAAAGAGCATTGAGAAAAGAAATAAGAAAAGCAAAGGAAAAGACGAACGGCATTATTGGAGTCAATATAATGGTTGCTCTCTCAGATTTTGATGAGCTTTCGCTTGTGGCAGTAGAAGAAGGTGCAGATCTGGTTTTTCTTGGTGCAGGGCTTCCACTAAAGAATCCAAAAACATTATCATTGGATAAATTGAGAAATGTTTCTACAAAGGTTATCCCTATTGTGTCTTCTGCAAGAGCTGCTAATATTATATTTCAATATTGGGCAAGGAATTATAATCATGTTCCTGATGCTGTAGTTGTTGAGGGACCTTTAGCTGGAGGGCATCTCGGTTTCAAAAAGGAGCAAATAAATGATCCTAATTATACATTAGAGAAAACACTCTCTGAGGTTATTTTAGCAATGAAAACTTTCGAGCAACAATTTAATAAAAGTATTCCAGTAATTGCCGCAGGAGGCATATATACTGGGGCAGATATTTATAAAGTTGTGCAGCTAGGAGCTCACGGAGTGCAAATGGCAACCAGATTTGTAGCCACAGATGAGTGCGATGCAGATGTAAAATTCAAAAAGGCATATATAGAGTGTAAAAAAAAAGATTTAATTTTAATTGATAGTCCTGTTGGATTGCCGGGAAGGGCAATACGAAACAAGTTTCTTAATGATGTAGCAATAGGGATGAAAAAACCTTTTAAATGTCCCTGGCAATGTCTGAAAACCTGCGATTTTAAAAATTCACCATATTGTATTGCCCTTGCATTAATCAATGCCAAAAAGGGAAACCTGGATGAAGGGTTCGCTTTTGCAGGAGCTAACGCTTATAGAGTAAACAAAATCGTCTCTGTTAAAGAATTGATTGAGACCTTATTGACAGAATAT
This sequence comes from candidate division WOR-3 bacterium, assembly GCA_011052815.1. Taxonomy (NCBI): domain Bacteria; kingdom Pseudomonadati; phylum Caldifarciminota; species Caldifarciminota bacterium. The sequence goes on from DRIG01000048.1 coordinate 4,197, forward strand.
AAAGAGGCAACATTTATATAAATTGCTTCGCCTAACACGGTGTAAAAGGCTTCGCTATGCTTCGCCCAAATTGCCTTCGGCAACTTCTTTTATCCGCAAGCCGTTATATAACATTGTGCATAGGAGGTAAAATGGCTGATGATAAAGTGAATAAAAAAAACGAACCCTGTTGCAATGTTCCAGCAAGTGAAGAGACATCCATTTGCAGGGAATGCGGCAACAAAGGAAAATCTGTCAAAGATTATAGATTCTTTGATTATCTTGTTGCTTACACCCTGATGGTTGGTAAACTTAATGCCCTCTCGTAAAAAGTGTAACCGAGGTGTGTTCATACTTGCAGGGGTGCGTCTTGACACAGTGACAAAATTCATTATTATAAAAAAACTGAAAAGGAGGTTTAAATGAAAAGATTTTCAACCGGAATATTTTCACTCGGAGTTTTACTCTTCATAACCTTCTCTTTTGCCCAACAGGAGAATATCCTCAAAGCGATGAAAGAAGAACTGCATCGGTCATATAACGCCTTAAGCCGTGTAAAACCTGTTTCTCTGTATTTTCTGGAATATGAATTGTGGGATGAGTATAAAAAAGAAATCAGCGCCGTCCTCGGAGCTTTATATAATGACAGCGAAGAACGACATATCTACGCCGACATCGATGTCCGGGTGGGCTCGCCCAGACTCGACAATACGCATGAAATACGGGGGGGCACGGAACTGGACTTCCTCGACTGGATTCCATCGATTGTTGAAGTACCCGTGGACCATAACCCGCAAGCCCTCAAAGCGATTCTCTGGGCGGAAACAGACCGCCGTTTTAAAAAGGCTCTGGAAAAATACACCAAGGTTCTCGCCGAAAAACAGGTTAAGGTCGTAGAAAGCGACACCTCACCGGACTTTTCCAATGCATCGGCCCAGAAGTATTACGCCGACGACGTCGATATAACCCTGGATTTCAATCCCTGGAAAGAGAAGATCCGCCGCTTCTCTGAAATCTTTAAAAATTTTCCCTGGATCTACAATTCTTATGTATCACTAAGCACAACGCTCCTTACAAAATATCTGGTGAACACCGACGGGACAGAGATCAAGGAAAACCGCCTCGCCTATCGCATCAGGATTTATGCTGCAACAATGGCTGACGACGGTATGGAGCTTTATCTCGTAAAAACCTTCTATGCCACGGATCCGGAAAGATTACCTGATGATGCAACAGTATCCACGGCGATCGATTCATTGATTGGGCGCCTTGATGCACTGAGAAAGGCGCCTCTTGTCGAACCTTATACCGGACCGGCGATCCTCGTCAACGAGGCGAGCGGCGTATTCTTCCACGAAATATTCGGACACCGCATTGAAGGACACAGGCAGAAGAGTGAATTCGAAGGTCAAACATTCACCAAAAAAGTCGGCAAACAAATCCTTCCCTCTTTTATCTCGGTATATGATGACCCGACGATGAACTCTTTTGAAGGAACCGATCTCAACGGGTTTTACCGTTTTGACGACGAAGGTGTTCCCGCTCATAAGGTGACCGTCGTGGAAAACGGAATACTTAAAAATTTCCTGATGAGCAGATCACCGATTGCGGGCTTTCCCGAATCAAACGGCCACGGAAGAAGATCGTACGGTCATCAGGTGGTTTCCAGACAAGGAGTGTTGTATATAAAATCGGATAAAGAAGTTCCGTTTCCTGAATTACGTCGGGCTCTGATCAATGAATGCAGGAAACAGAATAAGGAGTACGGATTGATTTTTTATGACATATCAGGTGGATTCACAAGTACGGGACGGAGTGGAACCCAGACATTCAAGGTCATTCCTCTCTATGTAAAAAGAGTTTATGTGGACGGACGGCCCGATGAAGTGGTTCGAGGAGTCGATATCGTCGGCACCCCCCTGCTTTCTTTTTCTAAAATTGAACTGACAGGAGATGACTACAAAGTATTCAACGGAACCTGCGGTGCTGAATCAGGCTGGGTCCCGGTCTCCGCCATATCGCCGTCGATCTTCGTTTCGGAAATCGAGGTCGAGAAAAAATCCAAAGGTCAGGAAAAACCACCCATCCTTCCGTCTCCGGTACAGAGTTCAAAAGAGAGGAGGCAGTAATGAAATCATTTATTATCTTTATCCTATCTTTAATCACCACCGCAGGAGCCGATGGATTTAATAGAACAGTTCTGTATAAAGCGGCGTACGATGAATTGAATCGCAGCATTAATAAACTGCGGATAAAGAACCAGGCACCGCCGTACTATATTTCCTATCGTATCGAAGAGGTCGATAAGATAGAAATTGGAGCGGAATTCGGCGGCCTTCTCTACAATAATAAGGAAAAAAGAAGAACTGCTTATGTAGATCTGCGGGTCGGGGATTATAATTTCGACAACAGCAATTTCATGTGCCAGACCCGATCTTCAAGAATCATCGGTTCTGAAGATACTGACCTCCCGATCGAAGATGATTACGACGCAATAAGGAATGCTCTCTGGCTGGTCACCGACGGCACCTACAAGAAGGCGCTTGAAGAACTCTCCCGTAAAAAAGCCACTCTCCAAAACCGACCCCGGCAGGAACAAATACCTGATTTTTCCAAAGCCCCATCCTGCCCGGTCGATGAACCGAAGATCGAACTTTCACTTGATAAAGAACTCTGGGCAGACAGAATCGTTGAGCTCTCAGACATCTTCAAAGACTTTCCGGAAATCAAAGAATCAAAGATAAAATTCTCAATCACGACAACAACCCGCTTATTTCTGGATAGTGAAGGAAATCAAAATCAAAGTGCCGCTGTTCTCACCGGGATTGAAATATCGGCAAAGGCGCAGTCCGACGACGGCGATCCGCTTGATTACTGGCGCGGCTTCTATGCACCCCGTCCTGAGGAGCTGCCTCCTTTTGATTCATTGAAAAAAACAATCCGGGCGGTGGCGGAAACCCTCTCAATGCAGACGAAATTGAAAAAAGAAGAGGATTATTCAGGACCGGTGCTCTTTCTGGGCAAAGCCGCCACCCAGCTGTTTTTCAATCTCCTGGGTAAAGGAGTATCTTCTCCAAAATCTCCTGTCTATGAAAATGAAATGCTCAGTCAGAGAAGTTCTGGAAAAGATCTTGGTCGATTAAGCAAAAGATTGGGACACAGGGTGATGTCGAAGTTCCTCTCAGCCTATGATGATCCGACCACTACAGCGTGGAAGAACAATCCCTTGATCGGACATTTTTCAGTAGACGATGAAGGGGTGTGCGCCCGGCATGTTGACCTTGTGAAAGAGGGAAAACTGATCTCTCTCTTGATGAGCCGCAGCCCCATTAAAAAAATCAGGGAATCAAACGGTCACGGTCGATTCCGCAGTGAAAGTTACGGCAGCCGGGTATGTGGTATGGTCGGTAATCTCTTCATCACCTCTAAACAGAGCAGTTCAACGGAACAATTGATCGACACCCTCCTTGCCATCTGTCGCGATTATGAAATTCCTTATGGCATAATAATCACCTATCTCGAACCGACCAAGCCCCAGACCCTGAAAGACCGATATATGCGTTATTTCCGTTCTTTGACCGGAGTCACTGAAAAACCTCTGCTTCCCGCTCCGATAACCGCGTACAGAGTGGATACGGCGACCGGAAAAATCAGTTTAATCAGGGGGCTCGACTTCTCTTCAATCACTCCCCGTGTCTTGCGTGATATCATAGGAGCGAGTGACGAAGTCTACGTCGATAATTTCATCTACTACGATGATGAAGGCAACAGTTATCCGATGTCGGTTGTGGCACCGGCTGTTTTGATTGAAGAGATGGATTTGACGACCAAGGAAACGAAACCTGAAAAGCCGCCGCTTCTTCCTCATCCTTATTTCAAGAAATAGAGAGTACGGTTATTTTAGTCCCTTCTGGCTGATGAATTAAAGGAGTATTTTTATGAAACCGATAATCCTGGTAATCAATCCCGGCGCCGGTTCGACCCGTGTCGCCCTCTTTACGGAGAAAACCCCTCTCTTTGAGGAAAACATCCGACATAACGCCGCTGAACTTTTGAAATTCGAGAAGATCATTGATCAGTACCAGTGGCGTAAGGATAAGATTCTGGAACTCCTGAAAGATAAGGAAGTGCCGCTGGATTCAATCACCGCGGTCGTGGGCAGAGGCGGACCCTTCAAGCCTTTAAAAAGCGGCACCTATCTGGTCAATGAGTCCCTGATCAACGACATAAAATCCGGTAATTATCAATCCGAACACCCTTCACTCCTGGGCGCCTTGATTGCAAAAGAGCTCGCCGATTCACTGAAGATCAATGCTTATTTCGTGGATCCGGTATCGGTCGATGAATTCTGGGAACTTTCCAGGTATTCAGGGCTGAAACAAATAAAAAGAAAAGCGTTGAGCCATGCCCTTAATGTCAGGATGGTCGCAAAAGAAACAGCAAAAAAACTCGGAAAACCGTATTCTCAATGTAATTTCGTCATTGTCCATCTCGGTACCGGCATCACCGTCGCCGCCCACTTACAAGGAAAACAGATCGACTCATCCAACGCCAATGAAGACGGTCCGTTTTCCCCCCAGAGAACCGGCGCCCTGCCGACAATGCCCCTTGCAAAACTGTGTTGTTCTGGTGAATATACCTATGACGAGATCAAAAAGAAACTGAACAGAGAAGGCGGCTTGCTTTCGTATCTGGGCACCGATGATATTCAGGAGATTGAAGAACGTATCTCAAAAGGCGATCGGGAAGCAGAAGAAGTATATCACGCTATGATCTATCAAATCGCCAAAGAGGTCGGAGCGTATGCGGTCGTCCTCAAAGGGAAAATCGATGCGATAATAATCACCGGCGGCATCGCACATTCAAAAAAGTTTGTCGGCGCCTTGAGAGAGTGGATAAATTTTCTCTGCCCTCACTTTTTCATATACCCCGGTGAAGGAGAGATGAAAGCCCTTGCGTTCGGTGTCCTGAGGGTGCTCCAGGGAGAAGAATCCGTAATGACTTACGAATAAAATCTGGCTCATTGACAACCGCTGATTTTTCTGTATAATAGATACTGAATGAAGAGACTGCTCTCAGGAAACCAGGCGGTTGCACGCGGAGCATGGGAGGCCGGTTGTAATGTTGCCGCCGCCTATCCAGGAACACCTTCAACTGAAATTTTAGAAAATATCAACAGGTATCCTGAAATATATACCGAGTGGGCGGTTAATGAAAAAGTCGCCCTTGAAGTCGTCGCCGGAGCGTGTTTCACCGGTGCCAGAGCACTTACCGCGATGAAACATGTCGGCGTGAATGTCGCTGCAGACCCGATGTTTACAATGGCTTATTCAGGTGTAACCGGCGGCCTCGTGATCGTCACGGCTGACGATCCGGGGATGTGGTCATCCCAGGATGAACAGGACAACCGCCATTATGGCAGGCACGCCAAGATACCTGTATTGGAACCGTCGGATTCAAACGAAGCGAAGCTTTTCACGATTCTGGCCTTTGATATTTCGGAAAAATTCGATACGCCGGTCCTGCTGAGGCTCACGACAAGGATCTGTCATTCCGTCACCATCGTGGAATTTGGTAAAAGAAAAGAACACAAGATAAAGGGATATGTAAAAGATATAAAAAAGAGGCTCGTACTGCCGGCCCATGCACGCATTCGGCACAGGATCGTAGAAAAGCGCCTCATACGATTGAGCCGGTACAGCGATATCTTTCCGTACAATAAGATTGAGTGGGGAAAGAAAAGTTTGGGAATCATCACATCGGGGATTTCCTATCAATACGCAAAGGAAATTTTCCCAGATGCGAGTTTTTTGAAACTTTCATTCACATATCCTGTTCCGATCAAATTAATCAGGAAATTCGCAAGGCAGGTGAAGAGGCTGGTCGTTATTGAAGAAGGCGATCCGATACTGGAGAATGAAATAAAGGTATTGGGAATAAAGGTTACAGGTAAAGACAAAATTCCTCTGTGCGGTGAACTGACCCCTAAGGTCATCAGGGACAGTCTGAAAAGACCTTATAAAAGAACAAAAAAACCGTTGCGTGCGCCGGCAAGACCACCGGTCTTATGCCCGGGATGTCCCCACCGCGGAGTTTTTTATGTCATTAATAAATTAAAATTGACCGCGACCGGTGACATCGGATGCTACACCCTGGGAGCCCTGCCGCCTTTAAACGCCATGGATACCTGTATCTGCATGGGAGCCAGTGTAACCAATGCCCATGGAATGGAAAAAGCCCTGGGTGCAGAATTCAGTCAGAAAACCGTCGCCGTGCTCGGTGACTCAACATTCTATCACTCCGGAATCACGGGTTTGGTGAACGCCGTCTATAATAAAGGAAATTTAAATCTTTTTATTCTCGACAACCACACCACGGCGATGACCGGACATCAACCGCATCCAGGAACCGGCAGACTGGCAAAAGGAGAAGCCGGAAAAAGAGTCCCTCCTGAAGACATTGTAAAGGGAGCCGGTGTCGAATTCGTCAAGATAATCAATCCGGATTCTCTGAAAGAAGTGGAGGAAGCCATAAAACAGGCCCTTGCCTTCGACGGCGTCACGGTATTGATATTCCGTAAACCGTGTGCCCTCCTCACAAAGCCAAAACCTCCTTTCAGAATCGACCCGGAATTATGCAACGGCTGTAGATTGTGTCTGCGTCTCGGATGTCCTGCAATCAGCCTGACCTTTCCGAAAGAGAAGAAAAGACCGCTTGCGGTAATCGACCAGGGACTGTGTGTGGGCTGCGGTCTATGTGTTCAAATGTGCCCGCGTAAGGCAATCGTGCTTTCAAAGGAAAAGGAGAATGGAAAATAAGAAAGTCACGAACATTGTGATCTGTGGAGTCGGGGGTCAGGGTATAATCCTCGCCTCAAATGTACTCTGTAACGCCGCTTTCAATGAAAGACTGGATGTAAAGAAGAGCGAAGTGCACGGTATGGCGCAACGCGGTGGAAGTGTCATAACCCACGTGAGGTTCGGTGAAAAAGTATACTCACCTTTGATTGAAGAAGGCAAAGTCGATTTCATCCTTGCCTTTGAAAAACTCGAGGCGTTCCGATATCTCCATTATTTAAAAGAGAAGAACGGTGTCATTATCGTCAATGACCGTGAAATTCCTCCGATGAGCGTGCTCGTCGGAGCCGATACTTATCCGGCAGACATTACAAAAAAGTTGAAAAATTACGGAGAGCTGCATCTTGTTCCGGCGGAAAAGACCGCCCGGGAACTCAAGAACAGCCGAACGGTCAACATCATCCTTCTCGGTGTGCTCTCCACTTTCCTGAATTTCAAAACACGTTCCTGGCACAGTGCCCTTAAATCGTGCATCAAAGAGAAGTTCGTTGAATTAAATATCTCCGCTTTTGACAGAGGCAGAGCACTACGCCGGGAATAACTTCTCCGTCACCCGTTCTTGACTTATTCCATATCATATTTATAATGAATCGGATAGATTCAATTTATGCCTGATATAATAAAAACAAAAGGATTCATTTTAAAAACCGCGCCGTTTAAGGAATCAAGCCTCTTCATTACACTTCTGACAAACGACTGCGGGAAGATCAAGGTACTGGCGAAAGGTGCGCGTCGACCAAAAAGCAAGTTTTGCGGCACCATGGAAATCTTCAATCTCGATGAAATCATATTTTATAAAAAAGAAACAAAAGAAGTATATACCTTGAGTGACGCCTCAGTCATCGAAGACTTTAAAACACTACGTCTCTCACCCCGAAAAGTGAATGCCGGCATGGTACTCTGTGAATTTTTCGAGAAAACACTTCCCCCGGAGGAATACAGCAGAAGTGCTTTCAGATTGCTCTTCGGCTTTTTAAAAGATCTTCAAAGAGCAAGTGTCTCCCGGATAAAACCTCTCACCATCTGTTATTTGATCAAAGCCCTTCCTGAAAGCGGTGTCCGTCCGCACCTCACCGATTGTGTAAGATGCAGCAAAAAAGTTGTTTACGATGATAAAAAGATTGATTTCAGTATCGCCGCCGGCGGGGTCGTTTGTGAAAAAGACTACGATGATACCGTAATCTTTCTAAAAAAAGAGACAATCAATCTCCTGGACGGCATTCTGAGCGGTAAGCGGATCGACATCGAGGACACTGCTTTTCTGGAACTCGAAAGGATCATCCCTGACTATCTTTCTTATCATCTGAACAATCTCGTGCTCAATTCACTACGACATCTTGAACAGAACCGATAAAGTCCACTGCTCTGGAAAAACAGCCGTCCGGTCGGTCCTGGAGACTAAAAACTGTATTTCATCCGAAAACTGTCCGTCACATTACCCACGCTCAATCCCGGGGGTTCTGGATAGGGTGACCGAAAATAGTTCATAATATATACAGTATGACTTTAAGACTAAATTCAAAGTTTCCATGCTACAGATTCACTCAGATACAAAAAATCAAAAATAAATCTTTTTAGCCCACGAATCAAAAAAGAAATACACGGTATATGGCAAATAGAAACACCTAATTCTTTACATAGTCTGATAATCGCAACAAAATACCTTTTTATTGAACATTAAACAATGTTCAATGTCGACTATCTTTAATATATTCTTCACACCAGAAACTCCCGACTTTTTCTTTTAAATTGCGATCAAACTCTATCATTTCATTAGTATACCTATCAGATTTCATAATCGGGTCATTACCGTCAATCAGTCGTGCATTGTACTTATTAACTAATTTCAACGCAGTAGCATAATGGTCTCTCATTGGACAGGGCCTGAGCCAATCTGTCTCCGCATCCAATTTTGCGTTTAGACAACCGTAATTCTGCTGCCAGGTTCTTATTGCCTTAAAGAATGGATCCTCAAAGATCGCATCTATTGTCTTACCGCTCTTGTATATGTCATTGATATTCATTGTTGAATAGGGAAAAAACGCGCAGGGCGCAATATTGCCGCTCCAATCAATATAAAAATAACCGCCAGGTCTTGCTGCTGAAATACATCCATTACTAACTGTACCGTGGTTCCAAAAGTCACCTAACATGATTTTTTCTTTGCGGACAATATCCCAGGAGCGTTGCCACATCCAGAGACGCTGTTCAGGTGTTGGCATGAGTGAAGGGTTAGGCTCTCTACCAATGGGCATATAATGGAATAGCCAGCCAAAACTTGCACCCAATTTCTTAAAGAAATAATCGATAAATTCATCAGAAAGTACTTCTCGATAATTCTCCTTTGTAGCGGTAACCGAAATTCCGAATGCAATATTTTCATTTCTCAAATTATTCATTACCTTAACGATTTTCTTGAATAATCCTTTTCCTCTCCTCGCATCAGTTGCTTCTTCCATACCTTCAACAGAAATCGCTGGTAAAATATTGCAGAGTTCTGAAAGCCTTTTCAAGGTATCACCATAAATCAAGGTTCCATTAGTATAAACTAGAAATAGACAATCCTGATTTCTTTCTGCAATATCCAGAAGCGTATATTCTTCATCCCTCCATAAAAATGGTTCACCACCAGTAATAACAAAAAAATGTGCTCCCCAATTATCTTTGGCTTCTTTAATGATTCTTGAGAATGTCCTATATGACAACTTTTCCTTACCAGTTGAAGCATTGGCGTAGCAATGCAGGCATTTAAGATTACACTGTTTACCCGGAGCTATGTTAATAAAACCTGGTGGTATAAAACCATGTTTCATTTGAAACTCATACGCCTTTGATTTAGCTTCTGGATTCAGAAATACGTCTTTCATTAATATCTGGACTGTTTTCTTATGGATATTGGTTCGTAGTGCCGAGTATATTACTGCCATCATCATATCGGTTTTGTCTTTTAGAATTCTTTTGTTCATAATCTTTTTCTGAGAAAGATATACTGAACGTTCCACCACCGGAGTAAGAAATTTAAGTGTTATCTCCTTTAACGTCTTGCTTCCTGAAAAAACGATTGCAAGATCGACTAATGATGAATAAATTCTTTTAAATATTTGCTCCTTGACTATTTGTCTTTGATTCTCTAATTGTAAACTCATGATCCAACCTCCTTATTAGTATTTAAAACTATAATTGATCTTAAGATAAATTTTAATTTAATCCATAGTTCTAAAAATTTCGACACTTTTAAATTCTAAACCATAAGACCAATTTGGTCATTTGGTTCGATTCGTGGAAAAAAATTTTATCTTTTATCTATTCCACTAAACAAAATTCCTAATAAGCCACTAATACTTTGGTTAGTATTTAACATCCTGCTTTCGGCAATCAGAGGATGTTCTAATCCTTTTAAGGCAACAACAATCATACATGCAGTCAATTTTAAATCGTTTATCACAAAAGCGCCTTGATCAACGCCATTTTTCAAAATTTTCGTAACCGTATCGATTTCATGCTTAAGATATTTCTTCCTCATCTTTTCAATAAAGACAAAATGATCGAGATGTTCATCCCGGAGTGCATTGTAGAAATTCGGTAAATCCTCGAGAACCCGCATTCTTGTAATAACATAACTAAACAATTTCTTTTTGGGGTCATCCTGCAGATTAATCACTTTTTTTATTTCCTCTTTCAATACCTGACTTTCTTTTTCCACGACAGTCTGGAAAATTTCTTCTTTACTTTTGAAGTATTGGTATATTGTGCTTTTTACCTTATGCGCGGCTCTAGCTATATCATGTACAGTTGTTTTCTTATAACCAAATTTGGCAAAAATATCTTGAGCAACTTTGATAATAACAAATCGGGTATCTTTTAATGCTATATTCTTCACAGCATCCAAATTCGAACTAAATGACCTTTTTGGTTTCATCGTATTGTATTATACTCATTATCTGCAAAATGTCAAGAGGTTAATTTTTCATTTATTTTCAATGCTTCGCGGGATTCGTCCCGGCAAAGTATTGCTAAATAATAATTCGCTGTCGTTCGTGCAATTTGCGTTTAAAATATGCGGCTGAGCAGATCATATGCTTCACGGCAATACTCCTTGATTTGAGAATAATTTTCAGAATGTATTCAGAACCCTATCACATTTTCCAGTGCTCCTTTTGCCCTTTCATTCTCTTTTAATTCATAGAAACATTTCCCTATAAGAAGTTTGCACTTTGATAGAGGTTTGTATAATTTTTATCATTGTGTACATTAATTTGGAAAAAAGATTGCTATATAAATAAGCAGCGTTACAGTAATTCTTCTTTTTGAATTCCAATTTAGTTCCACTTCAGGGAAATATTCTTGACTCTGTAGAAACACAGCTTTGAAAAAATATCCTTCGGGATTTTCAGAATAAAGTCTAATAACCTCGTCAAAATATATTTAAGCACTATCAAATTCTTTTACATAAGAAAATTTAAGCCCTGTTTGAATTAAAATTTGAATCTCCGGCGGATTGAGGTTATATACAGAAGAAAATAAAAGCTAACAAATAATTCGTAGAGAATAAATCATTTATATGACTACTTCGCTGATTTTCTTTTTTCTAATACCTTTTCAATTGCCATAATTAGAAATTCGTTAAATACTATTTTCTGTTTTTCAACCAATTTGTGAAATTTTAGATTTTTGAATTTCGCTGGTTTTTTATTTAAATAAAAGGCTAACTTGCTCTGCTTCTCGACTATATCTGCAAGATAATTTATAAAATCATCTCGTTTAAAAGCATTAAGCACTTCAGGTACAATAATATTTTTTTCGATTGTGCTTTTTGTTACACTCATTCCATTACCAATTTTAAAGGCGATGGCTACTGACTCAATAACCGGACCTGAATTTTTAACTTCAATAACAACAGGATATCTGAAAGTATTACTGAATTCATAGGGTATCTCTATTTCAAGAAATCCGCTGTGAACTACCTTATCTTTAACTGTCTGAATTGTACTAAGTAACTCAGAACCTTTTCCCTGCCAATTCGGTTCTTCTGTTGTATTATTCACACTTTTGCTATCTATAATCATACTTTAATTTTTTAAAACTCTGTGCTGAGAGTATAATACCGCCACTAAACTTTTTGTCCATGCTTGAGTACTTACCTGCGAGCTTGATTTTACCAAAGGTTAACTCAGTTCCAGCGTTCCAATTAAATTCTTTATCCGCGTGGTAGTTGAGTTGCACACCATCTAAAGGCTGAATCATTGCTCCATAATAGTAATTGAGAATATCATTAATTCCCTCGTATTCAATATCACAACTTAGTGTAAGAAACTTCTTTAAAAGTTTTATGCTGATTCCTCCGAACATATGATATCTACTACCTAATGTTGTTTTATAACCGAGAGAAAGGTCTGGACTGGGTCGACAAATAAAACCGAAGATATGACTGGAGATGCCATAGTCTTTAATGTCAAATTGATAGGCATAACCCAGTGAGAATGCGCCGGGTAATTTTAAACCAACTCCTATCTCATAATATATTATACTGTCAATTTTTGTCATTCCAAATCCCAAATTGCCCATTGACGCACCTGTTATTGTTATATCAGGATGATATGTGGAAAATGACTCGGCACCACGATGGATTCCCAAACCCGCAGGATTTGAAAAGACACTTATTGAACGCATAGATAAAGAAGTAAAATTCGCCTTATAAAAGGGATTTACAGATAACACAAAAATTAATATTTGTATCATAATTCACTCCTAATCAAATCGCTGTTCAGTTGAGAACACACTTCATCTGAAGACATAAAATAATCCTTACTTCATTATTGATACCACGATTTGTGCAACAAAAATTATGAATGAAAATACAAGACCAAGAATAGATAAGATTTTAAGAAAGGGCAAATTTGTAACGAGAAAAACAAATATCGATAGTATCATTATTCCAAATCCATCTAGAAACCAATTAATTTGATTGTTAGTCTTCTTTTCTGATTTATTAATCTGCGTTATTTGGTGATTAAAGTCAAATAATCTATTCAAATTTTCAGGCAAATCCCTAAGGATTGCCAGCATATCCTTTAACCACTTCTTCCCTTTTACAAAAGATTCTTTTATTGACACCGCGTTGATATGATTTTTAATTATAAACTTTTTTAAAGATCTAATCGTATCAAAATCCGGGTTGAGTTCTTTACCGATTGATTCAATCTGAGATATAGATTTGCCAAGATAAAGAAGGTCTTGCGGTATTCTGATATGATGAGTACGGATGGTTCTATTTATATCATGAACAAAATCAGATACGGAAATCTGAGTAAGGACTCTTCTTTCAAGTTTATCCAGAATATAAAGAATATCCTCTTTTAATGACTCGAACCCAATTCCATTTTCCACAGCGCCAATCTTTGTGAGAACTCGAACTATTGTATCTGGGTCGCGATCAACAACACCAACAAGGAGGTTGGAAATTTGTTCTTTCAAACGATGGTTAATCCTTCCCACCATGCCAAAGTCAATTAGGGTGATTACATTACCTTCTTTCACAAAAATATTGCCTGGATGTGGGTCCGCATGGAAAAAGCCATCTATAAAGATTTGTTTCAGGAATATATCAGCACCATTTTCTGCAACAATTTTAGGATCAATTCCTTTTTTTTGCATTGTTTTTATATCGCTTATTTTAATACCATCAATATATTCTTGAATCAGAATTTTACGCGTAGAAATGTCCCGATATATTTGAGGAATATAAATCCGTTTATCTTCACGAAAATTTTCCCTAAATTTCTCAGCATTATTCGCCTCGTTTAGGAAATCCAATTCCCGTCGGATAGTTCGTGCGAATGTATCAATTAACTTTTCGGGTTCTCCTTGTTTTATTGCGGGAATATTCTTTTCAACCACCCTTGAAATCATCTTCAAAATTTCAATATCGGTCTCGATCATCTGCTCGATCTTTGGTCTTCTTACCTTAACAATAACCGGTATACCTTTATACTTTGCAAGATAAACCTGAGCAATGGAAGCCGAACCAACTGGTTCTTTTTTGAATTCATCAAAAAAAGTCCCGATCGGTCCAATCTCTGATTCAATAACCTTCCTTATTTCTGAAAATGGTTCTGGTTTTACTTTATCCTGAAGTTTTGCTAATTCATTGGTAAACTCTTCGGGTAAAAAATCACCCCTTGTTGATGCAATTTGACCAATTTTGATAAACGTGGGACCTAATTCTTCTAATGCAAGCCTTAATCTCTGAGCTAAAGGACGGAATACTATTCTTTTTTTACCCAGTCCGAGCCGAGCAAGTAAAAAGGCTGGATGGAGTGTTTTTATATACTCTCCAAAACCATATTTGAGCAATACTCGACTGACCTGGACATAACGGCCAAAGTGCTTAATAGGATTTGAAGTAACAAACATTCTTTTTTATTTATCGCAACGCCTTTAGCGTAATTTTGCTTTTTCTAAAAGTTTCTCAATCTTTTTATTCAATTCATCAAGTTGACTTTTAGTGGCAAGATTTGCCTTCTCTATTATCCTTACTGCTAAATCTTCTGCTTTCTCAGAAGCAACATCCAGTTTCTTCCAATGCCTTTTCAGAAATTCACTTTTACTCTTTGCTGCCTCACCTTCTTTTATCAAATTCTTATACACCTTCAGCAATTTCTTTTTACCTAATGAAGCAATCCCCAATCCTGCCAAAAGCCCATTTTTTATTCTTTCTGCCATTTTTCACCTCCTTATTTAAAACATGAAAAAGGTAACTTTGTGTATTCAGCTACCTTAAAAACTATAATTGACCTTGAGATAAACTTCGTCACTTTCTTTTACCCTACCAAATGTTGTGTTATCTGTTCCGTCTATTAACATTATCCCGATTTTGATTTCAGTATTATCTATAGGATAATATCCAATTTCAGGTGAAAATATATAGGCATAATTGTTTTTAAAATCGCTGAAGTCTTCGATTTCTGCACCTCCACCGGTAGTGATTTTTAGTTCCTCATTAAAAAATTTCTTCTCGATACTAAAGATAAAGTAGTCCGCTAAATTACCTTCTCCTCTTTCATGAACAAAACCGTGCAAATACTGTCCGTTTATGTATATCCCATTCTTGAAAGTATAATCTGCACCAATTACATATTTCACATAAGGATCGTCAGCTAAGGCAATTGAGTCTTGAATACCCATTCCTAAGGCAGAGAGGTCAATAACCATTTCAATCTCCTTCGGGAAGAAGACCGCGGCCTCAGCCCATATTCCAATATCTATAATTGAACCTGCCATATCCATACCCAGAATATGCATTCTTGGAAAAACGAGTTCGCTATGTATATCAACCTCTCCTGGAACCGAAGTAGGCGTGAAGACAATCTTATTAGCCAAAGGTAGATAATCCCGGCCATAGACATAACTGAAAGAAAAGTCAAAGCCAAAAATCTTGTTTGCAGCTTTGATCCCGACGGTTGAACTCTCTTCAGGGTTGTACGCTGGCATAGTAATCGAATCAGTCAGATTTCTCAAGGTTAATCCATCAGGAAGCCCCATAGGCGGTGATAAAACAGCAGACCAATCTCCTCGTGGCAATACTGCAGGTGTAAATATTGGAACATAAACGCCGGTAAAAGTGAAATCACCCAAGTAATAGGAACCTTTTATTCCATCAGCCCCCAGATGTCTACCGAAATCCCAGATGTCTTCAAGATCAGGCGGATTCAGGTTATCTGTCGGATTAAATTTATCTGCAGTGCCCCAGGCAATGCGCTGTTTTCCTATACGAAGATCAAAGTTATCAGAAATAAAGCCGTAAAGGTCAAGATACGCTTCTCTAAAAGCCAAATTCCAGGGCGAAATTTTATCTTTATTTAATAAATCAGAACTACTTTGCACTATAGGAAAACCCCATGACCTGAGCCAAACTTCACTGTACAGTTTTACCTTTTCAAAAAGCTTTAGTTTAAGTTCCAAGTTAAGCCGACATTCCTGCCAGGAAAATTCATAATCTCTGTTCAACCCGAGACGATTGTCGACATGCAGATACCCGTTCCACTCAACACCGTATCCCTGTCCGTAAGACAATACGGCTGAAATCAATAATAAGCATAAAACAACAACGGCACTCTGTTTTTTGTCCATCTTTACCTCCTTATTATGAAAAAATCAACGCATTAAATATCTTTCCGTAAAGAGATCATCCTTCAACTCCGTGTCGAATTCCACCTCTTCCAGGATCATTCTGGTTTTGTGCTTCGCTTTCAGATCATACATCTCGGATTCTTCGGCGACCCAATATCCTTTGATCTGTTTTATCTTGGTCCGTGTCATAATCTTTCTTAAACTGCCTTTTTTGTCGTAATATTCGATTCTCGTCACGAAGAAATTGTCAGGATCAACCCAGATCTTCAATTTCGAATATTTGGTTTCTGTCCCCTCTTTCGGCAAAAGCTGCAGAACAAATGACTCTCCGTTGTTCTCTACCAATTCAGGATTCCATTTCTCGGTATACCGCCCCGCCTCCATATCCTCATAGGTGAAATCAGTCCCGGCGAATTTATTATTTCTCACATGAGAAGCAATCCGCCTTACCTTTTCATAGGCGGGAAGATATAAGTACATAACTCCGTCCGGCAGAGACAAAAAGGCGATTCCCTTCTGGTCTGCCGGAGAAAGAAATTTCGCCAGACGTTTTTCGCTTCCTTTTTGATAGATGCGGATGGAACGCGTTTTTTCATTCCCGTCTTTATCAATAAGGAGCAACTTCATCAAAAGCTTCTGATCCTTAGGGCTGAATAATGTATCATCAACTTTCTTGAGAATTTCCACGGCGGAAGGCGTTTCAACATCCGCCCGGATGTAATTAAAGGGATTTATCAAAAAAATCCATAGAAATCCCAGTATCAATCTTCTTTTCATCTTTCTCTCCTTTCTTTGATGAAATGAATCCGGCTCAGGACGATCACCGCAGGGATAATAACAACGGCGCCGAATCCTGAACCGAGCATTGTAACGGCGATGAGCACTCCGAATCTCTGCAGGGGGATGAGATTTGCAAAAAGCAGAACCAGAAAACCGATTGTTACTGTTAAGACGTTTATGACGATCGCCTTCCCCGTGGTCTGCAGAGTTTTGAGCACGGCGGCGTTGACTTCTTTTTTCTTACGGAATTCGAGTCGGTAGCGTGCCAAAAAATGTATGGAATAATCAACACCTATTCCGATACAGATGCTGCCGACGAGCACCGTCGCGATATCAAGAGGGATATTGAAATATCCCATGGCGCCGAATACCACGGAAAGAGAAAATCCGATCGGAATAAGACCGATCAGTCCTCCGCTGAGAGATCGAAGTAAAAACAACAGAAGAATGAATATTGAAATAGCGGCGATGGCCAAACTTTGGAGCTGGCTCTTCCTGATGCTCTCATCAAGTTTAAGGTGCACCAGGGGCATACCGGTCTGCTCAAAAGAACAAAACGGACTGTTTTTTTCTTTGATATAACCGTCGAGTGCCTCGACCAATCTTTTGACCTTATGTATCTCAAGACCGCTGCCGAGTGTCGCTTGAATCACGGCTTCGGTATATTCAGGATCGACGAGCTGCGCCATTATCTCCTCACCCTCAAGAAGAAACCAAAGGTTGGTCACCTTCGCCCTGGTGTCGGGGATCTTTCTTCCTTCACCGATGACATAACTCATCTCCTCGATTAAATCCGCCACGGATTGAATGTTGTGTACTCCATCCTGGGCATCAAGAAATCTTTCCATCTCCTTCATCGCCTTCAACACTTCAGGAGATTGAATCTCACCTTTGACAAGGATCTGGATGGGCATCGACCCGCCGAACTTCTGTTTTATGACCTCCTCGCTCGACCGGATCGCGGTTCCTTTCTTGAAATAATCGAGCAGGTCGACTTCTCTCTGTATCCGCGGTATCCCGAACAGTGAAGCAACAACGAAAATAATCCCGAAGAGGATAAATGGCAGAGGTCTTTTTATAATCATTTCAGTCAATCTGTTTTTCCGGATAAGTAATTTCTGCTTTTCATCCTTCAAATGTCCCGCGGCGTCTGATCTTTTCAACACCGAAAGGGCAGCCGGAATAAACGTCACCGAAATAATAAAAGAAGAAAAAATACCGACACCGGCGAAAATGCCGAATTCCTTGATCATATTTAAATAAGAACCAAGGATAAAAGAAAGAAAACCGATGATTGTCGTTGATGCAGCAAGTGCAACAGGAAGAATCACGCTCTTGAGTCTTTCTTTATAATAATCTTCTGGGGTGACACCCGAAATCTGGTCCTGCTCACTGAGTTTGCTGATTACGTGGATACTGTATGCACTGCCCACAGCGAAAAGGATGATCGGAATGATGTTGGTTATAATGGTAAGGGGAATCTTGAGCAGAGACATCAAACCAATGGTCCAGACACAGCTCATCAGGACCGAAATAAGAGGAAACACCACCCCTCTTACGGTACGAAAACTTATAAAGAGAGCAAAGATTATTAAAAGGCCGACGAGCGGCAGAAGAAAGAGCAGATCTTTGACAACGATATTGTTTATATCGAGCATTAAGAACGGTAAACCGCCGAAATAGATCTTTTCTTTCAATTCCTTCTCTCTCACCACTTCTTTTATCGCCCGCGCTGTCTCAACCTCATCCGCATCGCCCTGAAGCCTGCAGACAATCAAAGTTGCCTGTGCATCATCAGAGACGAGCGACCCCCGATAGATATTTTTTGAAAGAACATATTTCTTCAATCTTTTCAACTCCTCAACAGTTGTCGGTAAATCGTACTCATCAATCAAGGGCCTTATCTCTATCCCTTCATCACCCGCCCGGATATCCAGGATATTACTCAAACTGGTGACCGATGATACGCCGTCGAGCAATAGAAGCTCCGACGTCAATTCACTGATCTGTTTGATCGTTTCCCGATTGAAAAGATCATCGGTCTCGATAACGACCATAGCCAAAAGATTTCCACCGTACTCTTCACCGACATAATTAAACAACCTGACTACTTCTTCGTCTTCAGGCAGGTAACTGGTAATATCCGGATTAATTCGGATATCTTTCAAAAAATATCCAAAGACCGCGGTGACGCAAAGAGTCACGACGATCACCCATTTGTTGTATTTGATAACAAAATCAACGATATACTTCATTATTTAAATCCTTTAGACCAATAGACCAAATTCGTTTTTTGGTCGATAACAGACAAAAAAATTTTATAACTGGATTATCATATAATTCCATAGAACAGAATTTCAAGTAAACTATCCGCTTTTTCCTCAAGCTCTTTGATATCTTCTTCAAACGCCCAGTGATACTCCAGTCCCTTCATCGCAGTCACAATGGCGAAAGCCGTAAGTTCAAGATCCTTTATTGAAAAGATACCCTGGTTGACTCCCAGACGCAATATTTTTTTTATCATATCAATCTCATATCGGTCATAATTTCTGCGTAATCTCTGGATAAATGCATACTGCTCAAGGTATTCGTCTTTGAAAGAGTTGTAAAAATTCGCCAGTCTTTTAAAGGCGACCATTCGCGTAACGACATAAGCACGCAACTTTCCCTGCGGCGTCTCCGCCTTATCCAGGGCGTCGTTTAATTCCTTCTTTAATATCTTCACCTCTTTTTCCACGACCGCCTGAAAGACTTCTTGTTTGCTCTTGAAATAATGGTAGAGTGAGCTCTTCGCCTTATGGGCAGCATGTGCAATATCGTCCATGGTCGTCTTTTTGAATCCGTAGCGGGCAAAGATCGACCTGGCGGCGTCAATAATCTTCTCTTTTACATTCTTCATCGAACTCTCCACCGCAATCTTTTAGACTTTTCGACCAATTTCGTCCAATGTTCCATATTGGCATTATAAGGGAAAAATCCACTTTGTCAAGGGGTAACTTTCAACTAATGACCTTCTCGATAATTCCGCCGCCGAGGACAAAGCCGTCCTGATAAAAGACCGCTGATTGTCCAGGCGCCGGTGCCCATTGGCGTCGGTTAAAGAATACCTGCACCCGTTTCTTTTCCAGGGGTTCAATCACCGCTCCGGCAGCTCTCGAGACATAGCGTACTTTGACGTTCACCTGCAATCTTTTCTTCAAACGGTCGAATGGAATAAAATTTAAATCACTGACAATCAACTCAGAACTGTATGCCTCTTTCTTCGTTCCGATAACAAGGATATTCTTCTTTGCATCGATTCCCACGACAAAATACGGATATGGACCACTGACACCGATACCCCGACGCTGGCCATAGGTGTAGAAGATCGTACCCCGATGATAACCGAGCAGGTCACCTTGCTTGTTGAGAATAGGACCGCGCTTTTCCGATAACACTTTTTTCAGATAAACACCGTATTTCTGCCCCGGAATAAAACAGATATCATGACTCTTCTTGCTCTGCTGTGACGGCAGCCCGAGATCGCCGGCGATCTTTCTCACCTTTTTCTTAGTGTAAAAGGCAAGGGGCAAAACAGTCTCTGACAACTGTCTTTGCTTGAGCCGATACAGAAAATATGACTGTTCATTTCTACCTCTCCCTTTTTTCAAAAGATAACGTCCGTCTTCTTTCACTATCCGTGCATAGTGGCCTGTCGCAATCTTTGTAAACCCGATTCTCTTCGCCTCTTTCAGAAAGAGATTAAATTTGATGTATTCATTACAGAGTACACAGGGATTGGGTGTCCTGCCGTTCTTATACTCTTTTATGAAATTGTTTATGATCTTTCTTTGAAATTCGACCGTGAAATCAAACACATAAAAAGGGATGTTGAGATGTTGAGCGACTGCCCGCGCCCTGCCTACGGTCTCACAGGGAATTCCCTCAAAAACCATGATCGCACCACCGACTTCATATCCCCGTCTCTTTAGGAGAGCCGCCGCGACCGACGAATCAACTCCTCCACTTAAAGCGACAAGCACTCTTTCCATAAACGCGAAGTCGGGCGTTAAGTCAGACCGAATACCACCGGTCTATTTGTTCTTACCCATCGGAGAAATCTTCCGAAGCTCTTTAACAATTCGGGGAAGTTCCTCAGCGACATAATCGATCTCTTG
Organism: candidate division WOR-3 bacterium; assembly: GCA_011052815.1. Taxonomy (NCBI): domain Bacteria; kingdom Pseudomonadati; phylum Caldifarciminota; species Caldifarciminota bacterium. The sequence continues at coordinate 25,099 of DRIG01000048.1, forward strand.
TTCAGTCGTGAACCGCCCCACAGTCAATCGCAGAGAACCATGGGCGTCTTCTGGAGAGATGCCGATCGCCAGCAGAACATGGGACGGCTCCAATGAACCTGAAGAGCATGCCGAACCCGTAGCGACCTCGATACCCACTGCATCGAGCTTCAAGAGCATTGATTCTCCTTCCACATATTTTATTATGAGGTGGCAGTTATTGGGCAACCGCTTTTCCGGATGGCCGTTCAACTTTACATCATCTATTCTGTTTAAGATTAAATTCAATAATCTATCGCGCAGAGAAGTGTATTCCTTCACCCTCTCTTCGCGTTCCGTGGTTGCAAGCTGTGCAGCTGTGGCAAGTCCCACAATTCCGGGAAGATTATGCGTGGAAGCGCGCTTCTTATATTCCTGACCTCCCCCGTGTATCAAAGGCGTTATTCTTGTTCCTTTTCGAATATATATCGCTCCCACCCCCTTGGGACCGTAGAATTTGTGGGCGGAGATTGAAAGTAAATCCACCCCCAGCTGTTCCACATCGATCTCCACGGAACCATATGATTGAACCGCATCAGTATGCAGATAAACACCTTTACTCCTGCATACGGCGCTGATCTCTTTAATGGGCTCGATGGTTCCGATTTCATTGTTCGCATGCATGATTGAAACAAGAATGGTTTTATCTGTAATCGCTTTTTTCACATCGTCGGGGTCGACCATCCCATATTTATCAACCGGCAAAAAGGTAATATCAAATCCAAGTTTCTCAAGAAAATGGCAGGGCTCAAGAACGGCATGGTGCTCGATCTTCGAGGTGATGATATGATTACCTTGATCTCTGAGTGCGAAGGCGACTCCTTTGACAGCAAGGTTATCGGATTCAGTTCCGCCGGAAGTGAAAATCACCTCTTCGGGTTTGGCTCCTATGGTCTTTGCCACCGTGATGCGTGCCTTTTCCACTGTCTTTCTGGCATCCTGTCCGATCGAATGGAGACTCGATGCATTGCCGAATCTTTCAGAGAAATACTCCTGCATTGCCTCTAAAACATCAGGATGCGTCGGAGTCGTTGCGGCATAATCAAGATATATTCTTTTCATGGTTTTATGCTCCTCTTTTAACTGAAAAAAATGTTAATCCTATAACATTATTATCTGATCAGAACAACCGGAACGACGATCTTTTCTTTATCAGTCTTTAATTCTACAAAATAAACGCCGTTCGGCAAAGCAATCTCATTGAAATCAGTACCATCCCAGGATAGATCAATTGACCGGTTGCCGACCGGGATAGAAAACTCTTTAACCAACCGACCTGAAGGATCAAAAACAGCCACGTCATGATTTATCCCACCCGGTGGTAGAGAACAAGAAATATTGAGTCGCGTGTGAAATGGATTGGGATAACAGTCCAGAATTCCTTTGACACCGTACTCTTCTGGTGACTCATCTATTCCCGTGGTAACCGTGAACCGGTAATAGGTGCTCTCAGGAGCACAAATAGGATCCGTATTCCAGATATCAACTCCGTTCGCCACACTGAAAGAATCCTCTGCCCAGATAAAATAACCGAGTGTGCAGGTCTGAGCCACCTGGGGAATCGTATAATAGTAAAGGCTGTCAACAACACTATCGTGTGCGACACCGATGAATTGTCCGCCGTCAATATTATAGAACAGAGAGTCTGCTCCGATACCCGTGGAATCGGTGATTATGGAACTCACGATAAAAGGGCCTGCAAAGGTGGTGTCGGGCCAGATTGTCGTATTGCTGAAATCAGGACAGCGTAAGTCCCAGCCCGGCACATACAGGTCGGTCAGTTTAAAGAAATTTTCAACGAGTACGAAGTTTTGATTTGCTCCGTTGGTGCTCTGGGCTGCGGCAACACCATTACCGCCGCCGAATCTTCCCGGTACCACCCATTCATAAATCCAGCGGATCTCCTGGGAACCGAAGTTGTCACTGAAACCCATGGAATCCTGAATTACAAGACAGGGCCAGAATTGATCGCCGCTGAAAGGTACCTTCACTTTGCCCATCGCCACAACCCGTTTGTGATGTGTCTCATTTGCAGAATACGGTAACCCGGGATAAACTTCATAGGTCCAGGTCCAGGCGGTCAGCCAACTTGCACCGTCATAAATGGGATAGACATAACAGTTGTAATCGGGCCGATAATTGCCGATAAATCTAAAACCCCCCTGTTCCATATCGATTCCTTGGACATAAAAAAAGTAAGTGGTATCTGATAAATAAGACCAGACCACCTCGCCGGAACCCATTGTGTCGAGCTCCACAATCTTCGCATCAGGAAAGGTATCCGGTGCCGGTGGAATTCCCTGGTTCGGTGCCAGAAGGTGAACGCGTGCCGTGTTGCCGCCCGGATAATCGGTCAAATCCCACCACAGTCGTGTTGTATCAAAAGGCTCCCACTGAAAGATATCCGTATTCTGATCATATCTCGCCCACTGTCCGATCACAAAAGGAACATCATCCCGCTCAATGTATACCTCGGGTTGTGCAAACAGAACCATCATTAAAGCCGTAAAAAAAATTCCACAAACGATTTTTGAATTCATATTACCTCCTTGATTAATTATAAGAAAAAATACGATATTAGTCAAGTTCTTTAACATCTGATTCCTCTCCACTTTTTTCGTTTTTATTTAAAGACTCTTCTTCTCCGTCATTCCTTCGTTACACTCAGGACAACGTCTGAGTTTACCTTCTTTCTCTGTCATTCTGAGTGAAACGAAGAATCTTTATCAGTCATTAGTCATTGAGATTCTTCAGTCGTCTGCTTGGGGCAAACTCCTTCAGAATGACAAAAGAGCGGGAGAGGGATCAGCTTTAACATCGGTCGTCAAGCACCCCTTGACATTTTTAAAATTTATGATACTATATACCATGAAATTTCCCAAAGGGAGAGTGATCTTAGAGAACACGCGTTTGGAATTCATCAATCTCGACAATGTTCTCAGTGCCTCGAAGAGAGAACGAGCGCACCGGATTTCCGGTTATATCTCCATTATCTATCCTGACGCAGTGGAACTGATCTTTCTGAAACAGGGAGAGCCGTTCAATGCCGCAAGAGTGACTCAAAAGGAACGAAAAATAATACCGATAAGTGAAGTCATCGAAAAGGCGAAAAAAGCGACGTCCGGCATCCTCTCTGAGTATGCAACCGATGAACTTCTTGTGAATCTGATCATCTCCTCGATCGTTCTCGAACCGATAAAGGCGAATGTTGATTTCACACACCTCCAGCCCAAGATATTCATAGACAAACTCAAGACTACAAAATTCTCGGGTTTTATCTGGATAAAAGCAGGGGTCGAAGAATCCTTTATCCATTTTGACACCGGCAAGGTCACTGGATGCTATGTCGCCGGCAGCAATAAAAAACTGAAAGACAATGACGTCATCACATTCCTGATGAAGCCCAATATTAAACTTTCTATATTCGATCATGTTGAAGATACCTCCATAACCCAGGCGACCCCTGCTCAGGTCGAGATGTTCTGTAAGATCTTCTCTTCATTACTGAAGAACTATGCTCACCCCATCGGTGAAACACTTGTATTAAAAACTTTTATGATTTCAAAAGCCACGGCGCAGAAAGAATTTCCGTTCATCGAGCAATTCAAGCTCGAAAAGGATTTAAAACTCAAAGGAAAATTGGTCGTCGAACCAAAACTTTTTGCCCAGGGGATGGCACGCTGGTTCGACCTTATCTATGAATCTTTCTCTACATTTCTGGGTAAAGAAAGTGAAGTGATAGCAAAAAAGGTTTTGAATGACTACCGTTTCGCATTAAAATCATTGAACTTTTTTAACTACACCAAGATAAAGCTTTAATGCCCCTTTTTATCGTGGCAACGCCGATCGGCAATCTTGACGACATCACTTTCCGGGCTGTTAAAATCCTCAGTGAAGTGGAATTTATCGCCTGTGAAGACACCCGACGAGCCAGTATTTTACTAAAAAAATACAACATTCACAAAAAACTTATTTCTTATTATGAACAGAATGAAAAAAGAAGATTGCCTGAGCTAATTAATTTATTAAAAGAAGGCAACGACATCGCCCTGATCTGTAATGCCGGTACGCCTCTGCTTTCTGACCCCGGCTATCTCCTTGTCAGAGAGTCCCTGGCGAACAACATAAGGGTAATTCCGATACCGGGTCCTTCAGCGATTATCACATCCTTGAGCGTATCAGGCTTACCGGTTCACAACTTTGTCTTTGAAGGATTTTTACCGAAAAAACCCGGCCGTCGGGCAAAAGCATTAGCTGCATTAAAGGCTGAAAAAAGGACTATTATTTTATTTGAATCACCAACTCGCGTGAAGAAATTATTGAAAGAAATATTAGAAACAATGGGTGACCGCCGTATTGCGCTGTGCCATGAATTGACAAAATACCACGAAAAAGTTCACCACGGAAAGATAAGTAATGTCCTGAAGAACATCAAAAAGCCGAAAGGCGAATACACGATTGTCCTTGAAGGAAGCAATGGGAAAGATTAAAGACCTGGGACGAAGATTTTTCGTGAAACCGATTGTAAGAACGCTCATAAAATTGAAGATCCATCCCAATGTGATCACGGCAGTCAGTCTTATCTGGGCGGTGGTTGCTTTCATCTTTTACCGACGGGGCATCTTCTGGGCCGGAGCCGTCTTTCTCTTTCTCTGCGGTATATTCGACACGTTTGACGGAGAAATCGCTCGTCAAACAAAAAAGGTGACAAAACTCGGCGGATTTTTGGATTCGACAGTGGACCGCATAAATGAATTCATAGTCTATCTCGGCTTGTTCTGTTATTACTATAACCGTGAACCGTATGTTCTCTTCTGGGTATTCCTCGCGATGTTCGGTTCCATGATGGTCAGTTATACCAGGGCACGCGGTGAAGGACTCGGAATCTCACCTCAGGTGGGTATCTTTGAACGGTTCATCCGGTTTCTGCTCTTGATCATCGGCTCGGTACTGGGAGATCAATTTATGATATATGTATTGGTGATTCTCACCTTCGGAACCGCGCAAACAATGATACAGAGAATCATCTTCACCAGAAAACAGTCTTTAAAGAATTGAGAGCGAAACAGATTTCTGTTCAGAAAGATATCACAAAAGAAAGGATTCTGCTTGTAGGAGTAGCCAAATCCCAAAAAGAACGGTGGCGCGTCATTCAATCACTCGAAGAACTCGCCAATCTCACGCTCACCGCAGGTGGGAAAATAATTGAAAGTTTTATCCAGATCAAAAAACGCTTTGACCCCGCCACTTTAATCGGCATCGGAAAAGTAAAAGAACTGGCGCACATCAGCAATAACTTCGACATCGATTTAATCATCTTCGATATTGAATTGACTGCAGCGCAGATAAGAAACATTGAAAACATCACCGGAGTCCGCATAATCGACAGAACGATGTTGATTCTTGATATCTTCGCCAAACACGCCCGCACCAAAGAAGCAAAATTACAGGTGGAATTAGCCCAGCTGGAATACCGTCTGCCGCGTCTTGTCGGAATGGGGCTCGAATATTCAAGATTGGGAGGAGGGATTGGAACACGAGGGCCCGGTGAGAAGAAGCTGGAAGTGGACCGACGGAGAATTCAACAACGTATTTCAACATTGAAAAACGCCCTGAAGAAGATTGAAAGAATCAAAAAGATCCAGCGCAAGGGGCGGAAAGGCCTGCCGAAGATCGCGGTGGTGGGTTATACCAACGCCGGAAAATCGTCCCTTGTCAACGCCCTGACCAAGGCGAAGTTGAAAATTTCCGAACATCTCTTCTCAACCCTTGACTCCAATACTTCAATCCTTTTCGTCCCCCCGAAATACAAGATGTTGATAAGCGATACTGTGGGTTTTCTGAAAAATCTTCCGCATAATCTCATCGCGTCGTTCCATGCCACACTGGCGGAAGTGCTTGAAGCCGACATTCTCATCCATGTCGTCGATTCGACGGCTGAAGATATTGATGCAAAAATCGCAACGGTCGACGACGTGCTGGAAAAACTCGGTTCTCATAGAACACCGAAGGTCGTGGTGTTGAACAAAATCGATCGATTATTTGAAGAAGAAAAAGAACGCTTCAAACAGAAATACCCGAATGCTTTCTTCGTCTCGGCAAAAGAAGGGCTGGGTCTCACCCCTTTAAAGGACTATCTGAAAAACTATTTTTTCAGGACCACTTGACCCCTGATGATTTTCTGTTATAATAAGTCGTGAACAACCGTTTTGATGAAATTATAGGACAGGACACCGCCAAAAGATTCGTCTCCACCGCCGTTAAAAAAGATAACTTATATAATTTTCTCTTTACCGGGCCCAGAGGTGTGGGCAAACGGGTTTTCGGTTTCGCACTTGCGAAGATCCTCCACTGTCCACCCGGCTCTCCTGGTTTCACCCTGATCGTTCCCATTCCTTCGAAAATAAAAAATAAAGAAGAAAAAATTCAGGAATACACAAATCGTTACCTGCCGGAAAATCCCGTAGTGGAATTTGAAGACCGTGCGGCGATACTCATTGAACAGATACGCAATCTCATCATGAAACTGATGCATATGCCTCAAAAAGGCTCCAGGCGGGTCGTTCTGATTCTTGAAGCGGATAAAATGACTGATGCCGCGGCAAACTGTTTTTTAAAAACCCTGGAGGAACCACCCCTTGATACCTTCTTTATTTTAACATCGTCGCGCCCTAATTTTTTACTGCCGACGATCCGCTCACGCTGCAGAAAGATACCTTTCGGCTATCTGAGCAACGAACAGATAAAAAACATCATCTTCGGCGAAGAAGATAATTTTCTGCTCGGCAGTCCCGGAGAAATTCTCGCTCTTCAGCTGAACGATTCCATTGACTACGCCTTCTCGATTCTGAAAAAAACACCTTTGAGTGAGAAAACAGCCGCGGCGGCGGCGAGGGAATACGAAGGAAAGAAAATTATAGACTTACTCTATCCTCTGCTTCTTTTCTATCGTCTTGTCCTCTACAGGAAATTCAATCTGTCGCTCAACACCCCCTATGAAAAGATAATCAAGAAAAAAGCAGAGAGTCTTTCCGTGAAAACCATTATAGAAACATTGCTGATGTTGAACAACAGCATCAACGCCCTGGAGCATAATCCCAATCAACTGCTCCATCTCTTTTCAATCTTTTCAAAACTGCCTTGATGGACGATTACGGCAAAAGATTCATCTGTGACGGGATGCTCGGGAAATTATGTAAATTGATGAGGATGTGCGGAATCGACACGGCGTACTCCAACAGAGGCAGGTCGATAATAATTGAGGCAAAAAGAGATAATCGGATAGTATTGACAAAAAACACCCTTTTGAAAAATAAAAATGGAGTACACTTTCTGGAATCAACCGATCCTGCGGTCCAATTGAAAAATATCCTTATATATTATTCTCTGCGGAACGAAATTAAATTGTTCAGCCGATGTATCGAATGCAACTGCAGACTGCAGGTTGTCGACAAAGAAACAGTTAAAGACAAAATTCCTTACTTTACCTATAAAAACTTCAAAGAATTCGCGCAATGCCCTCAATGCCGAAAGGTCTACTGGAAAGGAAGCCATTATAAAAATATGAAGAAAAAAGTCGATGAAATCATCGGTGGGCTTTAATTTGAACTCCCAGAAAAAATATATCAAAAAGATAGGGCTCGCCGCTTCGGTGATCATCATGACAGCCGCAGTGAACTGCTTTCCATATCTCAAAAGTATAAGAAAAAATGTTCTGGTAAGAATAGCTGTTGTATGTAGAGCGGACAGTGTCCGGATCAGCGGGTTCAAAGGAAAAAGATTCTGTAAAAACTACACTGTATTTCCAAACAGTAAACTGCCGCTCTATTTTTCCGCCGGAGACGACGCGGTCGTGGTCAATGGCAAAAGATATCGAGGTGCAGTTGAAGTCGAAGAAATAGGCGGTAAACTCTGGGTGAGGAATATCGTAAATATTGAAGATTATCTAAAAGGAGTTGTTCCCTGTGAGATAGGAAAGATCTTCAGTAAAACGATTGAAGCGGCAAAGGCACAGGCTGTGGCGGCGCGAACCTATGCCTATGCACATCTTGGACAGCATGAGGAACTGGGATTCGATCTCTACGCGACGGTCCAGGACCAGGTCTACAACGGAATTTCTTGTGAAAGCGATTTCACCACCCTTGCGGTGGAACAAACAAAAGGACAAATTCTGGTATATCACAACAGGCCCATTGAGGCGAAATATCATTCGACATGCGGCGGAAGAACCGCGGACTTCAATGATGCCTGGCCCGGTACACCTCCGCCTTATCTGCAAAGTGTAAAATGCCCATACTGCAAAAAAAGTCCCCATTATGCCTGGCAAAAAATATTCACCAGGAAAGAGTTTTTCATTCACCTGAGAAACGGGCTGAAAAAGATCAGCAGGGACATTCCGGATGACGAATTGATCAAGAAACTGCTCTTTGTGAAGAACAAGAGAAGTAAACGTGTAAAGAGAATGATTATCCTTACAGAAAAAAACAAATATACCATTCCGGGATATGAAATCCGACGGGTTTTCGGAGATGATCATGATCCCGGCGGTTTATTAAAATCAAATTTCATAGAATTGAAGAGCAGAGGAGACAGTATAATAATCGAAGGAAAGGGATTCGGTCACGGCGTGGGGATGTGCCAATTCGGTGCCCTTGAAATGGCTGAACAAGGAAAAACTTACCGGGAAATACTCTATCACTACTTTCCGGGAACGAAGATCATCAAGATAAGATAATAGCTACTCAGTATCCTTTCAAATTACCTCTTGACAAATAAAAAATATTGAATAAAATTGTTAAAATATGAAAAAGGAGGAATGATGAAGAAGTTTCTGGTACTTTTAGGAATCATAGTGCTTTTTGTTGCATGTGACTATGCAAAGGAGTCGACTGAATTATACCCCGATGTAGAAATAACCTATATGAATCCAATAGGCTGGTATACCTCAGATGGTGATACGGTAGTTGCCGCAACCATTGAACAGATAAACTTTGTCCCGGAGAACTCAGTGGACTGCTATTTAACAAAAGTAATCTGGGAATATTACGATGAAGGAAACAATATCTTCTATGGTCCAGAAGAAATGGCGCTCTATCTGAAAATCGAAGGTAAAGTCGATGAAGAAAGTTGTTCCGACACCTTCTATATCTATAATCTACAATTACCCCTGGCGCCGGTGTGGTATCATCTTGATGCTGGTCAATCAGCTGAAGCAAGATTACATTTTGTCTTTGTGGATGAATATTGGGGAAGCAGAACTGATACTGTAACCGCATGGTTCGGATTCTACATGTGGCCTGACTCAACAGGTGCAATCGTTCCTGAACAAATTCACTAAAAAAATTCATCAGAAAAAGGAAAGATAAAAATTAAAGGGCTGCTTGAAGCAGCCCTTTTTATTTTTGGAAAGGTCTAAGCGGCATGAAACATCTTCTTTAATGCCTTCTCCAGGATATCCAGACCCGTCTGCATCTCATCCTCATTAATAACCAGGGACGGAATCAACCTGACCGCTGATTCACCCGCTCCCAACAGCAGCAATCCCTGTTTGAACGCCTCATAGACAACTGCATTACGCTTATCTGTAACCGGGGTTCTGGTATCTTTATCAGCGACAAGTTCTATGCCGATCATCAGTCCTTTGCCGCGCACCTCACCGATGAAATCATATCTTTTTTCCAATTCTTTAAGCCGCTGCATTGCAAGCAAACCGATGCGGTGTGCGTTCTCAATCAAACCGTTCTCCAAAAGTTCGATCGTCTTCAACGCCGCTGCGCAGGAAACAGGGTTTCCGCCGAAAGTGGAACCGTGGGACCCGGGCTGCCAGTCCATAATCCCGGCATTCGCCACACAGGCGCCGAGTGGCAGTCCTGAGGCGATTCCTTTAGCAATACAATAAACATCCGCTTTGGTGTTGAAGTGCTCGATAGCAAACATCCGGCCTGTCCTGCCCATACCCGCCTGCACCTCGTCATCGACGAGGAGAATATCGTATTTCCTGCACAGTTTTCTTATGGCCGGGATGAATCCACCCGGCGGCACGATATATCCTCCTTCTCCCTGAATCGGTTCAAGAAAGAGGGCGGCGACTTCTTCGGCTGGTATGATTTTTTTGAAAACGACATCTTCTATATATTTTACACACTCCAGATTACAGGAAGGATACTTGGAGTGAAAAGGACACCGAAAACAATAGGCATAAGGAATATGAGTCACTTCCGGCAACAGCGGAGCAAAGAATTTTCTCTGGATTGATTTTGAACAGGTCAGGGATAAAGCGCCGAAGGTCCTGCCGTGAAAAGCACCGGTGAAAGCAACGTATCTGGGCCTTCTGGTATGATAACGGGTGAGCTTCATCGCACACTCGACCGCCTCGGCACCCGAGTTACAGAAAAAGACTTTTTTATTCTTGGCTCCGGGAACTATCTCGGCAAGTTTTTCCGCCAGGGCGGTTTGAACAGAATAATAAAAGTCAGTGCCTGACATATGGATAAACTTTTCCGCCTGTTTCTTGATGACCTCGGTTATCAACGGATTACCGTGACCTGAAGCAAGAACTCCGATGCCTGATGTGAAATCAAGAAAAAGATTACCGTCCACATCAGTAACCCAGACTCCGTCCCCACGCTCAATGACGAGCGGGTAACCCCGCGTATAAGACGGCGATACGTACCTGCTGTCTCGACGTAGCACATCTTTTGCTTTTGGACCGGGTAATTTGGTCTTTATTTTAGGTCTCTTCATATTATTTTTTCTCTCCGTCTTTCCTTCAAACTAATCCCAGGTGTCGATCTGTGCCTTCTGCAGTGTTCCTGAATAGTCGATATAGATTGATTTTATTTCAGTGAATATCTCATAAGCTGTCCAGCCGCCTTCCCGATGGCCGTTACCCGTGTTCTTCATGCCGCCGAACGGCAGATGGCACTCCGCACCTATTGTCGGCGCATTAATATACACAATTCCGGTTTCCGCGAGCTCAATCGCCTTGTGCGCCTTTCTTAAATCATTGGTATATATGCTCGATGACAGACCATAAACAGTTCCGTTGAGTATCTCCATGGCATTTTCGAAATTCTTTGCTTTGATTACCGAAAGTACAGGACCGAATATTTCTTCCTGTGCTATCCTCATTGTGGGCAGGACGTCGATGAAGATCGTCGGTTTATAAAACCAGCCTTTGGCGCACTCTCCCTCGTTATAGCTCTCACCTCCGGTAATAAGTTTTGCTCCCTCTTTCTTGCCAATTTCGACATAAGAGTGAATACTGTCACGCTGAGACTCACTGACCACCGGACCGACATCAACCTCTTCATTCAAACCGTTGCCTAGTTTCAAAGACTCTGCTTTATGTTTCAACATCTCTATGAATTTATCATAGATCGGCTCTTCAAGGATCAATCGGGACGTCGCGGTGCAGCGCTGTCCTGTAGTACCAAAAGCACCCCATAAGACACCTTCAAGGGCGAGTTCTAAATCCGCATCCTGTAATACAACCTGACCGTTCTTACCGCCCAGTTCAAGTGAACATCGCTTTAATGTCTTGCCGCATACCTCACCGATTCTCCTGCCGATCTCCGAAGATCCGGTAAAAGAAATTCCCACGATCTCTTTATGATTCAAAAGAGCCTCTCCGATTTCACCACCACCACCGTAAACCACATTGAGTACACCATCGGGAACACCTGCTTCCTGTAAAATCTCAGCAAGTTCTCCGACACACGCCGGCGTATATGTCGCAGGTTTGATCACCGCGGTATTTCCACTCAGGATGCAGGGAAAAATCTTCCAGGATGGTATCGCAATAGGGAAATTCCAGGGCGTAATCAACCCCCAAACCCCCATCGGCTCACGCTTTGTGATGCAGGATTTATCTGATAATTCCGAAGGTAATGTATACCCGAAGTATTTCCTTCCCTGAACCGAAGCGTAGAGTGCCGTATCGATTCCTTCCTGAGTGTCGCCGCGTGTCTCTTTGATCACCTTGCCCATTTCACGGGTCATAAGCTGAGAAAGTTCTTCTTTCTTTTCGATCATCTTTTCAGCAACACGCCGCATGATTTCAGAACGCTTGGGCCAGGGTACGGCACGCCATTTTTTATATGCCTTCTTCGCCGCTTCAACTGCCATATTAAGATCTTCCACATTGGATTTAGGAAATAGACCGATAACCTCATCCCAATTGGCTGGATTCCGATTCTCAAATGTCCTGCCTGAACTGGAATCGACTAATTTACCATTAATAAAATTTTTATATGTTTTCATAAAGCCTCCTTTTTATGAATTCTATAAGATATTACATAGAACGCACTCAGCCGATTTCTTCTCTTCTTCTCTCCGGTCTTGAGTACCATTATAGCTATTTTTCAGAGTAAGTCAACGACTTTCAAAACTGGGTCCTCTCCACTTTTTTATCATCCCTCCGCCCGCTCTTTTGTCATTCTGAAGGAGTCTGCCCCAAGCAGACGACTGAAGAATCTCAATGACTAATGACTGATAAAAATTCTTCGTTTCACTCAGAATGACAGAGAAAGAAGACAAACTCAGACGTTGTCCTGAGTGTAACGAAAGAATGACGGAGAAAAAGGGTCTTTAAATAAAAAAGAAAAAAGTGGAGAGGAGTCAGCTTTCAAAATGGTAATTATGTTATCTCTTTCCTCTCCTCGCCGAAAACGGCTTTCATTTTTCTGTATTCGCTGCGGGAAAAACCTTTAATCAACAACATTATAATTAGATATCCAAAAGCACCCACCGGAATCCGAAGCAGAAAGTGAATATTCTGCAACCAGTATAAAAGAGCCGCCATGAACAAAGCCGCCGTCGCCGGTTTGACCGCCGCCTTGAGGGTATTGAACGCTATCTTCTTCTTCAATTCCCGATTCATGAGGATAACACCCAACAGTTCACTCACAAAGATCGCAGCGGCTGCCCCCTGTGCTTTGAAATAAATACCGAGTACTACAATAAGAAATAAATTTATTAAAGAAGTAATGAAAATCACTTTCAGAAATTTCCTCTGTTCGTCCACCGCCACCAGGCCGTAACCGAAGATCGTATTTAGAGGAGTTACGATAAAATACAACAGAAGAAGTTGAAGAACCGGCGCGGCGTCAGCAAACTTTACACCGTATATAAAACCTATCATCTCATGAGACAAAAGAATCCCTCCCGCTGCAATCGGTATGGTGACGGCGAAGAGCAATTTTGAAATGAACATGAAACTGCTCTTCAGCTTTGTCGGTTCGCTTCTGTACTGCCTGGAGAAAATAGGAAAAAATACGAAATAAAAGACCCTTTCGATTATCAGGAACATCAATATAATCTTGAAAGCGGCGCTGAAGAGTGCAACCTCTTCTTTACAGTGAAAAATCCCGAGGATAACAGGAGGGAAATTCAGCAGGAGTTGATTGAATATCGTTGCAAGCCCGACAGGAATTGAAATTCTTAAAAGATCATACCAGCGCCGCCGGGCAAAACGGAGCCGCAATAGACCGTACCTGTTCGAAAAAACAATCAGCAGAAATCCTGTTCCCAAACCGTAACCGAGGAAATAAGAAATGGGTACTTTTGCAACATCGCCGCTTCCTTTGACCAGAAGAAAGATGAACACGAAATAAACGAGATAATGAATGAACCGCGACGCCGCGATATACTCCATATCTTGAGTGCCCTGAAAAACGAATTCCAGAAGAATAGTGAACGGAAACAGTGAAAAGAGGTAGATGAAAATTATTTTCTTCGTAAGCGGGTCTCCGGGAATTAAAATAAGTCCGACTGCAAAAACGACGAAAACAACGAAACCGATGGTCATCTTCAAACCGATGATTTCTTCTACAAGTTTTTTATTCGAGTGGTTCTTTGCTATTTCGCGGGCGCCGATCGTCGTCAAGCCGGGATTCACAAACAAGAGGGCGTATGTCAAAAAAGCCAGCCCGTAACTGATCAACCCGAATCCTCTGATCGTAAGCACCCTTGCGAGATAGACCGTTACGATGAAACCGAATCCTCGACTGACGATATCACTCAAAAACAAGGAACCGATATTTCTGGAAAGTTTCGCCATTCTACAGTTCCAGTATATCAGATAAATCAAAAAGGTCAACCCTTTAGCACAAAACAGTTGACTTTTCGGTATAGTTGATTATTATTACTTTTGTCAAAATATTTATCTGAGAATTTGTTTGGCTGTATAGGGTATTCATTAAAAAGGAGTCTTTATGGCGATTAAACTTGATGGAAGCAGTTTAACCATTGAAAAAGTTGTAAGAATTGCCCGGCATAAAGAAAAGGTCGAACTTACCCCGGAAGCAATAGAGCGGATAAAAGAATGCCGTAAGATGCTGGAGGATAAAATAGAAGCACGTGAAATTATGTACGGCGTCAACACCGGCATCGGTGAATTCTCTGAAGTGATATTGACCGAGGAACAGACCAAACAGTTCCAGAGATATCTTATATATAATCACGCGGCAGGCATAGGCGACCCCGCTCCGATCGAACATGTAAGAGGCGCCATGGCGGGCAGGATAAATGTTCTTGCCAAGGGTAAATCGGGTTGTCGACCCGAAATCGCAATGACTCTTGTCGAGATGTTGAATAAAGGTGTAACACCGGTCGTCTGTCAAAAAGGGTCAGTCGGCGCCTCGGGTGACCTCGCTCCGATGTCACAGATTGCTTTACTCCTGCTGGGTGAAGGCGAAGCATACTACAACGGCGAAAGGCTGCCCGGCAAAACGGCGATGGAACGGGCGGGAATCCCCATCCCCGGGTTGAAGGCACGGGATGGTTTAGCCGTGATCAACGGTTCGAATCTACTCACCGCAATCAGTGCCCTGCAGTTGTACGATATAAATCGCTGGTTGAAACAAGCCGAGATCGCCTGCGCCATGACCCTGGAGGCGCTGTTTGCAAATATGAAACCCTATGATGTACGCCTGCACAAAGCACGTGGATTTCCCGGCGCTGTCAGATCCGCAACGGCGATAATGAAATGCATCGAAGGCAGTGACCTGCTTTCCGGCAAAATTAAAGTAAAAGTCCAGGATGCATATTCAATGCGCTCATCTCCCCAGGTGATCGGCGCTGCACACGATGCAGTAGCCTATGCACGAAAGCAGGTGGAGATTGAATTGAACGGTGTAGGAGACAACCCTGTATTTTTCCCGGAATATAAGTTGACTCTCACCGGTGCCAATTTTCAGGGAAGCCCGATTTCATTACCGATGGATATGGTCGGTGCAGCCGTAACAATGGTCAGTGTCCTCTCTGAACGGCGCTTTAATCGTTTAAACAATCCCGCTCTAAGCGTCGGTTTACCGGCATTTCTTACAAAAGGAGCGGGAATGATGTCCGGTATGATGCTGAGCCAATACACCGCTGACACATTGATCGTCGAGCAGAGGATACTCTCAATGCCTGCATCCATTATGTCCATACCCGCAGCCGCAGACCAGGAAGATTTCGTCTCCATGGGAATGAACACCGTCCTCAAGAACGCCCAGATCCTGGATAACGCCTACGGCATACTGGGGATAGAATTCATGGGAGCAGCCCAGGCATTGGACTTCCGTGATCTAACTCCGGGCAAAGGCGTGCTGGCGGCTAAAAAAGTCATCCGTAAATATATCGAGCATCTTGATGAAGACCGACCTTTACATAATGACCACACAAAGATGAAAGAACTGGTCAAATCGTGTGAAATTCTGCAAGAGGTGGAGAATACCGTAGGCAGTCTCGGTTGAAAAATCAACGTCTCTTGAGAAAAAGTGGCTGAAAAAGATTTATAAAACCATCTGGATCCTGGCGATAAAATATTCAATGTCCGTAATCATCTGTTCGACAATTGAAGGAAAACCGGAAATTTTAAACCGCCGAATCTTCTTACCATCAGTCATTATGTAAAAGCCGTTTGTTCCATCATCACTCTCGAATTTTTTATTCAACACCACTTCGGCGTCTTTGTATCGAATAAAAATCTTTTCTGATATCTCCACTGTTGTTTCATCAAATTTTAAAAACTTATAATGCAGTTCATCCGGCATAAGGAAAAAACCTTTTTTCGCAACACCGCGGTCACCATATCCTATTAGATAATCTATTCTTCTGATATTATGCGCCTTTAAAAAAATGTTTGAAAAAGAACCGATCTTTTTCCGCTCAATCAGGATATTCTCACCGGCAGGAGTTGTGACCAGGATGTCCGAAGAAATCGTCCTGATACTCAACGGTTCGGATAAAGAAAAAAGAGAGACGAAGCACAGTATTCCGATGATCGAAAAAACAGCATATTTTCTGACTCGGATATTGAAGAGCAGATAGAATAAAATCAGAAAGACCGGCGGAACATAGAGTGTAAGGACGGCAAAAGGAAGATGGGTGAAGAAATTCGTCACACCGACCAGTGCTTTAAGCGGAATCGTCGTGAGGAACATTATGAGCCTGGCGCCGGCAGCGTAAAAAAGCCCTGTAAACAGAGCGATGAAGAGTAAAAAAATCACCACAGAAGCAAGCGGCAAAACAATAAGATTGGAAAGGACCGCGAACACTGGAAGTCGATGGAAATAATAGATGAGAAAAGGCGCGACGAAAATCTGAGCGGAAAAAGAAACAACCATCGGTAATATAATAAATTTGTATATTCTCCTGTTGTTTATCCTATTTAAAAACCGTTCATCAAATTTAGGATATAAAAAAAGAATGCCGTATACTGCCGCGAATGAAAGCTGGGTGCCGGGATCGAACAAAAGAAAAGGATTAACAAGAAGAAAAATGAGCGCGGTGATATTCACGATGTGCATCCCGTCCACATTCCTTTGATACAGTAGAGCCACTCCGAACAGCAGGAACATCATTCCGGCGCGGCAGACACTCGGACGGAATCCAGTTACGGCGATATACAACAGGAGGATCAAAGCCATTATAATGAACTTAATCCGTTGCGGAAACGGTATAAAAAAAAGAAAAACAGCAGTAAAGGCGCACACGAAGCCGACGTGCAGACCGGAGACGGCCAGAAGATGGAGAACCCCGGCCCGGCTGAACGCCTCCTTTAATTCTCTTTTCAAACGACCGCTGCCGCCGATGAGCAGACCTATTCCGAGATCACTGAATTCTTGGTCCAAAAGATTTTCAAGTGTGCCTATAATGTATTTTCGAACTGAATAAAGAACATCCCCCCAGAAAATTTTACCTTTTTTCTCTCCCACGATAGTGCCGGCGAGCAGATACGAGTGCCTTTGATACTTTGAATTCCTGATCTTCCCTTTGACGAAAATCCTCTTCCCCAAAAATGTACCGCCGCCGGGAACAAACAGCTCAGCTCTGGCTCCGCAGCCGATTCTTTTATCATCAACAATCACATTGTCCAGTTCAAGTGATAATTTTGTATACTCTTCGCGGGGTTCTTCTCCGATTACCGTTCCTTCAAAAACCAGACTGCGGTCATTCGGAGACAAGGGTATTGATGTATGAAAAGAAGTGTTTATCGCCGATAGAAAAATAATAAGGAGATATAAAAACCAGCGCCGCCACACGGAAAGGAGTGCGGCGACAATGCAAAAGATGACATTCAAAAAGAGAGAAAAAGGTATAATATGCTGAGTAATAATGCCTGCGGCGACCGCACAAAGAACCGCTATACCTGTTTTTTTTATCTTACCCCCCTTCTACAAACAACTGGTTCTACTCTTGGTTTTTTACGGGTAAATTATTTTACGGATCACCTCTTTTACTTTGTTCAATTCAATTCTCGCCACCCCCGGATTTGAACCGCTTGATTTCAAACAGGCGTAAATAAAGAAATCATCACCGATCGGGTGGATGATAAAAAAGGAATTCTGCGTAAGCCAGATAAGTTCTTTCTCCGCACCCAGGTCTAAACTTTTTCTGACCTCTCTTGATGCCAGCATAATCGAGGAAAGTTCCGCATCATACAAGCTCACATCGAAATTCGCCTCTATGATATGTTGAGCGACAGTGATACCGTCATAACCGACAAGACTCACATAAGAGCAACCAGGGATTTTTTCGGCTGTTTTTTTAATCTCCTCTTGCATATCATCAGCCATCTTACCTCCTTATTAACTTATACCCTTTCAACATATTCACCTGTTTCTGTATTAACCTTAATGAGTTCACCCACTTCAATAAAAGGCGGCACCTGACAGGTATGACCACCTTCAAGTTTCGCGGGTTTTGATTGAGCCTGGGCAGTCGCGTCTTTGATATAAGCCTGGGTCTCAATCACTTTTAAAACGACATATTTCGGCAGGACAATCCCGAAGGGCTTACCTTCATAGAATTCGACCTTGACCTTGGTGTTTGCCTGCAGAAATTTCGCCGCATCACCGACAAGTTCCTCACTTAAAGGAATCTGCTCATAGCTCTCCAGATCCATAAAATAATAATGGCCGTCAGCGAAATAGATATACTCCATCTCTATCGGCTCAATTTCGGCTTCTTCCACTCGATCGCTCGAACGGAATCTCATCTCTGTTGACAGACCGGTCTGTAGATTGCGCAGCGTACTTTGAATAATCCCCCGTTTATTACCAGGGGTGATGTGGGTGACACTCAATACGACATAAGGGACGTCTTCTATCTTTATAAGCATCCCTCTTCGGATTTGTGTCGCCTGAATCATTTCGCCTCCAATCGATATGTAGTAATCTCCATTCCTTTATCCTGAATTTGAATATGGTGTTCTGCAAGACGCTTTCTGATATAGTCAGCAAATTCATACTTCTTTTCTTTTCGGAATATATTCCTTATCTTTAAAAGTAAATTCACCACCATGGGGAAGACAAAGTCCGGCCCCTGAAATTTATCCAGACCACCCCAAAAATCATCTTTGATCTGTTCAAGAAGTTCCCTTTGATTCTCCTTCTCGATCCTGGCACAGACCTCTCTGAACAACTGCATAACCTCAGCAAACGGCTCTTCTATTTTCTCCCGATTGAATCCCAGAATGTCCAGGTAGAGCCTCACACTGGCGCCGATGTCGTGACCTCCTTCTTCGTATCCTCTTGTGATGAGATCATATATAACACCCAATGCCTTCGGTGTATTCAAATCATCATCCATCGCCTTGCTGAATTCCTCAAACATCAAAGGGGTATCAATGTCAGGCAGATCATTAAATCCCTGAATATATGTTTGAATTCTCAGATACGCCGCTTTTGCCTCTTTCAACCTCTCTTCTGAAAATTCAAGTTGATTCCGATACTGAGTCTTTAAAAGATATAATCGAATGACATTGGGATTGTATTCCTTAAGGAGATCCTCGATAAGGAAATAATGGCCGGTTGACTTCGCCATCTTTTCACCACCGAGGGTGACCCATCCGTTATGTATCCAGAACCGGGCGAATTCTTTACCTGTTGCAGCCACAGACTGGGCGATTTCATTCTCATGATGAGGAAAGATAAGGTCTTCTCCTCCCATATGGATATCAAAAGTTTCACCGAGATAGTGCATTGACATTGCAGAACATTCAATATGCCAACCCGGCCGTCCTTTACTCCAGGGGCTGAACCAGTACGGCTCGTCCGGTTTTGCCGCCTTCCACAGGGCGAAATCCAACGGGTCTTCTTTATGCTCGGTGGGTTCAATCCTCGCGCCGGCGATCAATTCGTCGATACTCTTACCTGATAATCTTCCGTATTCTGAAAACCGTCGTACGCGGAAATAGACATCTCCCCCTTTTTCATAAGCAAACCCTTTATCAATCAGCCGTTGAACAAGGCCGATGATCTCTTCGATATGCTGGGACGCCCTGGGATAGAAATCCGCACGTTTGATATTGAGCG
>DRIG01000049.1 GCA_011052815.1 candidate division WOR-3 bacterium
AAATATCAAATATTTTAGAAAAATTTACAAACAACTTTGCATTTAAAAATTTGAATTTTGACTTGAAGTTTGGTTTCATTAAAATTATCAATAATTATTTGTTAAAACAAAGAAAGGAGCTAACATGAAGGAAATAATAGTAACCACAATCCTTGCCCTGTGCCTGGTTTCATTGGCAGGGGCAGAGGGGTATCAGCCAGTCTTTGAGTATTCCGAGGAAGAGGCAAAACTCTACCGGATGCCGATCAATCAGATAACTCCTGAGGACGGCATCTGGACCGGACACGTGATTGCTTACGGGCATTACATCAAGCCGCCGTATAAGATTGAGGTTAAGGATACGATTGTTTTGATAAACAATGTGCAGGTTTACCCGGCATTAAAGACTCCTGGGATGATTGAGAAAGAAAGAAAAGATGAAGAAATGAGAGAGGCAAGAAAAAAAGAAGAACAAGACTATATTAAAGCCCATCAAGCGGAATATAACGAAATGCAAAAGGTTGATAGCCTGGCGAAAGTTTTATATGAAAGGGAGAAGGCGGGTAAAGGAAGAGAGAATGCGATTAATGTTGTTGCCAAATTTTATAAAAAGAGCATTGGTGTTGACAGTGTGCGGATAATAGATGACCGGGAGATATTGGTATGCTACTCACCCGGGACAATTCAATTTGAGCTTCAACGAATAAAAGGTTATCGAAAGCCTACGCATCGTTTCATAGAGTTAGAACCTTATCCACCACTTAGTTCCCCGCCCGATATCTACAAAACCCAGGAAGAGCGAGATGAAGCAATGAGGAAGATGGGGTTTCCGACGACAAAGCAAGGCTGGGCAGAGTGGTGGGCAGAGCGATTTGAAGAAAAGTTAAAAGAAGGCTGGGCGGTGACATTTTGGGCGACTCAGCGGTATGGTAGCGGAATTCAGTGGGAATCAGATTTAATTAAAACTCACGAATTCCTGAAGGATAAGCAACGATCTCCGATCGATAAATATAATGCACTTCGGGGAATCTTTTCACACACGGGAATTTTAGCTCTAATAGCAAATTTTGATTATAAAGAATGGAATAGCCTAAGGAGGCAGAGATGAAAAAATTAATTCTTTTCGTCATCGTAAATGCTGTGGGTTTTGCTGTGGTGCCTCCTGAAATTCCAGACTTACCGCAGGTAGCGTTATGGTCGCCTAACACTGCAACTTTCCCACAGCAACAAGCAGTTATTTATTCCACTTTTGATTTAGTACGCGACAAATTAAAAGGTCATGGTTATTATGTGCCTGACCCACACTATCTCGACCACAACAGCTTCTCCGAATTTCTTAGTTTGTTTGGTCCAATTCGTTATGGTTATTATCTGCTGTTAACCCATGGCGGTGGTCCAACTGAGCCTAACTGGTTAATGCTGGAGGCATATCTTGATGAAGCTGCTGCTGATCAGCGTGTGCTTGAATTAAAGACGCTTTACCCCGGTGAAGAAGCAAATATTAAAAAACGCCTTTGGACCAGCCAGGAACCGCCATTTGAAACTTATTATTGCGTCTGTATAAACAGCATTTTCATCAACAACCGCTGGTGGTCTTTGCCGAATGCCTTTATGTTTGTTTCAACCTGTTATGGAGCAACAGGTTCACCAAGTATCTGTGATGCCTTTAGAAATAAAGGTGCTAATGCAACCGTGGGTTATACAAGTAGTGCCAGTGTTTCTGAATCCCCTTTATCAGCTTTTTGCACATTTTATCACATGGCTGGTTGGTCAGTATCTCCGGAAAAATATGAGTTAAGAAACAAACATGTTTCCGAAGCAGTTGCTGAGTATCAAGACCACTACACCAACCATCCTAACCGTTATAGTCTTTTAATTGAAGGCAATAATCAGATGAAGTTTTATAATTCACCGAGGATTGTTGGTCTTCTGGTGAAGCAGGCAGGAAAGACTATTTATCAGTATCATTTTGATGCACAGAGTTATTATCCTTATGAATGGGATTATCCGGGCGATTTATCAGGATGTCCTCAGAATCCAGCAGTAATTGGCAATCAGCCATTAGAAATACAGATTTTATTTTCATCTCTAATGAATCCTACTCAAGAACCACCACACAATATTAAAGTCTATATTGTAGCCGAGCAAGGGAATTTTGCCATTCCAGTAAGTGGGAACTGGGCAAAGTGCATTTTTGACAACGACTGGTGGTTTGGTGCTTGTGATTTTTCTGAGTGGTCAGGTGGTGAAAATGCGATTGTCAGGGTTGATGCGGAAGACGCATTTGAGGGTGATATAAATGCAAAGCTGGATATCAATGGCAATGGTAACTCGGATGCTGAAGATATAAATCACAAGTTTAAAATTGAACCACCACCCCAGGTCATCTTTACTGACCCGGCTGATGGTGAGGAGGATGTTGATATCTATCAAGTAATAACTATTCAGTTTAGTAAACAGATGGATAGGCAATCGACAGAGCAAGCTCTTGAAATAAAAAACACGGATAAGGGACACCTGGTTGGAATAAAAAAAATTGAATGGTTTGATAATGATGAGACATTGCTAATATATGCGTACGATCCTGAAGTCGATCCGGATACAATTG
>DRIG01000050.1 GCA_011052815.1 candidate division WOR-3 bacterium
AGACAATATGGTTCAAGTTCTCTGAACCGATGGATATAGTGAAAATTCCAAATAACAAATACCAGATTTCAAATGAATTTTTAAATTCTAAAATTTTAATCATTTGTATAAAAATTGATGATTTTTTTGAAGAGGATATAAAGGAATTAAATGTTGATTTTTAATCAAGGTCTCAATATAATCGAACAAAAGGAGGTTTGAGATGCGCGGTTTAATTTTAATAGCAGTCATTGCCTTAATGACAGTAGCTGGGCTTTATGCCCAGGAGAAAGATATAACTCAGGAGGAGCAGAAAATAAGCCTGGAGCTTATCTGGGCGAAGGAGATACCAGAATGGGTTAAGGACTTCGTCTTCTTAGATGAGGATGGCTATAATGTTTTTTCAGTTCAATGTAAGGATTCAGAGAAGGCATTAAAGAATAAGCGGATCTTAATGATTCAGGAAGGGAAGTTAAGAGTTTATGAGGGTGATGAGATGAAGATGACAAATGAAATTTCTTTAAGAGGTGGTCATATTACTATCTCCAAGAATGGGAGGAATATTGCGACGATTGATGGTTTAGAGCGAGATCCTTCGGGCAAGGGGGGATATACTGCTAAACCTGCGACTCTGAGATTATACAACTGGAAAGGGGAGGAGCTGGCACAGACGCAGTTTTCACCACCTGCAGGGTTAGAATATATTCTTCTCTATCCCTTGGGTGATGATCAAGCCGTTGCAGTTGGTTTATCTGGAAACGAAGGACTTTATCACGGCCTTAAGATTTTTGTAAGGAGAGGTAAAATTCTACGAGAGGCCTTTTCCAACGACGAAACGAGTTGGGTTGTTGATTATGCTGAAAATGGTGATAGGGTATTGGTTGCACTTGAAAATAAATATATGGTTTTATTCAACGGTGCTGGAAAGGAGGTATGTCGCTACATCTGTCCCCGGGCCTATCGTAAGGGTTTTCTTTCACCCAAAGGAAATTACATTGCCGAGATTACCGCTGGTAAGTATGTGATGATTTTCGACCGCCAGGGCCGACTCATTGCCGAGCATCATGTTCAGGGGCAGGGTAATTACTATGCTGCCTTCTCACCGGATGAGAAGTGTCTGTGTGTGACTCCGGGCCCCTGGCGAGTCTACTTCTTTGAGACTAAGACCGGGAAGTTGCTGTGGGAGTATGTGGATACTTTGTCTCGATTCCGTTCAATCGCTGTTGCTCCTGTAAGTAATAACACCTTTTTATCTTCCACGCTTTACCATCCTACTAACTATTCTCTTCAGGAAATGGCTGATAAGGTTTTGGTAGTGATTAATCATATTGGGGAAGTTATGAGAAAAGATATAGTTTCCTCAGTCAAAACAGCCGAAGAATTAGAGTTTTATAGATGGAAATCTGTAGCGCCACCTTTAAGGATAACTCCTGATGGTAGATTTCTTCTGGTTCGGTTGCCCAATAGATTACTTTTATATCTTGTCAAAAACGGGGGTGAGCGATGAGAAGACTAAGTTTTGCTTTATTTATTGTTTTCCTTGACATTTCCTCCCTTTCTGCCTATGATTGGCCGATAAAGGAGGATACGGTTCAGCATCGGATATATGGGACACTTGGGGAGTGGCGGAGCAGTCATTTCCATGCCGGGGTTGATGTTGGAGCACCAGAGAGCACCAAGGTCTATACGATCGAAGGGGATACCTGTTATATGGATACTTTGCCTCCAATTCAAGGCATCAACATCGGTCATTTCCGGTATTATCATATGGTGATCAGGGATGTGATCGACGACACTTTCTTTATTGCTGCTGACTCCTTCTTTGCCAAGACCGACTCTTGTAATCATGTCCATCTTCAGGAGGCAGATCGGCGGTTGACTGCACCTGGTGCCAGTGCCAACAATGCGGTGTGGCTCAACCCCCTGCGAAACGGTGCAATGACCCCTTATGTTGATTTTACCAATCCTTCTATTGATTCTATCAAGTTCTACCGTCAGGGGCCGGGTGATACCCTCTTATCCAACGATTCCTTAGATGGAAGGATTGATGTTCTGGCGGTGGCCCGGGATACCAGAACCGACAGCACCGGCCACATTCCCACAATTGTTGGAACAACATCAGTCTATCGAATCGGCTATGAGGTCAGAGATACCCTTGGCAACCTGAAGAAAGATTACTGGAAGAAGATCGTCTTTGATTCCATCCCCTCGCCACCCAATGTCTCCCAACTGCAACTCACCTATGGTACTGGCTCTACCAACTCCCATTTCCGCTACTGGATCTCCAATGACCCGTTCAATGATACGGTATCCTTGAGAAACCACTACTGGAACACCAAGCAGAGGGCAGATTCAGCTGGTATTCCATTTCCTGATTCAGTAGATGCGGATTCGATTGAAGTCGCCAAGTTTAAAGACGGTTTTTATTGGGTGAAAGTTAAAGCTTACGACGTCAGAAACAATGCCGATTCCGAGTCGGTGTTGGTCCATATCGACAACTTTGCCCCCAGGGTCAAGCAGACCTATCCATCTGATTGGTTTGCCTTTGTGTCGAATAAACAACATAAAATCTGGTGTTGTTTCTCTGAAGCGATGGATACAACAACTTTGACCGCAGAGAATATTAAAATCCAGAGTTTAAAGGCAGATAGTTTTAATTATCCAATCATTAATATTTCTTATATCCAAGTAGATTCAATACCGCTTTATAAACTCTTGCTTGAGGTTGATTCATTTCGATTTAAGGATACGGTTCAGGTAAGACTTTCAGATAGTATTCGGGATTTGGCCGGTAAAAGTATAGATACTACTGATTCAAAACAGACCATTGCTTATTCCTGGACCTTTTTTGTTGGGGTAATTCAATTGACTGATAATGATTTGAATGATATTCAACCGGATGTTTATCATAATAAGATTGTCTGGACCCAGGCTCTGGCCGATAGTTATTTAGGTGAAATAATGCTTTATGATTTTTATAATAATACCACTGATACGATTAGTCCTGGAGGTGGAGAACACAATTATCCTGTTATCTGGCAGAATAAAGTTGTCTGGCGTCGTTATCCTGACGATTATACTAATCCAATATACTATTACGATGGAACATCGGTTACAATCGTTGCATCAGGAAACCGAGGTCGAAACATATATGACATCGATTCCAGCGGTATTGCTCTACGCTCATATTATGGCAATGGTTATCCTGATACAACATGGATCGAGTATTACC
>DRIG01000051.1 GCA_011052815.1 candidate division WOR-3 bacterium
CAGCAATAGATTTAAGGTGATGCCGCGGGTCTTACGATATAATACCCGAGATAACCACCTTATTTTTTTGGCTCTCAGTGGTATCTGGTTGACACACCCCTGATAACCTTTAGTTCTTATCCATACCTTACCGGCGACCCGAATCACAAACTTCACCCCCTGTTGCTGTAAAAATCTAAAGAATTCAACATTACCAAAACCTCGATCAGCAATAAACACAAGCTTAGCGCGTAATTCAAAGGGCACAGCAGCAAGAAAGTAATGAACACACGCACGCTCTATTTTGTGAGGGGAGAAGTCATCCGCCGGGGCAACTATCCAAAATAAGGGAATCGAACGTTTATGATAAGGGATACTGAATACAAGGATATGATCTTTCCTGATCTGTGTCCAGTCGAGAATAATCTCTAAATATTGCCGGTCTTTGAGCGCGGTTAGAGTCCAGACAATCAATCCCTGACATGGAATCTGATAGTCAAATGTCGTCTTTGCTAAGAAACGCCAAACACGGCGAAGTCGATGTTTGAAGACAATCGGCAGTGCAATCTCACGCGCCAATTCGGAAAGAACCGCCCGCTTGACATTTAGCAGGGCTTGGGTTATAATAATCAGTGTTTTACGGGAATGGCCATGAAGTTTATCGGCAAGTAACATATTTACAAACTTCTTCAGTTGGTTAAACTGATATGGTGGGGAAGGGTAAATCCTTAATTTGTTCATAAAATACCTCCTTTCCCCACTATATACCTCAAATCCCTCAAAAAATCAAGAGAAAAAGTGGAGAGGAGTCAGATATTTTCATTCTTGACAAGCTATCTATTTGGCATATAATTTTTACTGTCTTGCGGGTGTAGCTCAGGGGTCGAGCATCGGCTTCCCAAGCCGAGGGTCGCGGGTTCGAATCCCGTCGCCCGCTCTAAAATTTAAGTGATGAACCGGCAGGAGGTTTTATGAAGAAAGTCGGCATTTTTTTAATTTTCACCGCTCTTTACGCAACGGCGATCGCCTCGGCAGAGATGGACTGGGGAAATATGACGATCAAAGCCGCAGCCACCAATCAAACCACGGCGTTTGATATGGTGAAGAATGAATTATATTCGCTCCAGTACGACGACACAAAAACCGTAGGTGATTTCCTGAAGAATAACCCGGATCTGGAAAACAGATTGAACCGCCTTCTGTTTGAAAACCAGCTTGTTAAACAAAATTATCTGACAGATGGAAGCATTGAATATACCTCTCAACTTTCATTGATTAATAAAGTCATCTCTTTGCTGCTGCCCGATACAAAACCACTAAAACTCGTAGTCCCGATGCTCTGTCCCTGCTGCGGTCAGGAGTGGCCGGCGGGAAAACCGATTCCCGAAGGACTGGAACTCGTGCCCAAGCAGATCGAGACGACCGAATACACGGGAATAATCATCGACTGCCGCTCATTCCAGATCACCCCCGCTCTCTTTCCAAAAATATACACCGAATTAATGGAAGAAGTCTACTCGATAAATTTCGCAGACCCGGCTTATGTGGTCAACAACGGCTTGGTCCTCTACAGTACTAAGGACCTGTATAACAATCCCAGGGTCGGCTACAACCCCCTGCGCATCAAGGCGGTCGGGGTAACGGGCACCAAGATGACCGATATAAAAATTTCATCGTTTGACGCAAGACGTATTCACGGTTCAAAGAAAAATATTGAACTCTTAAAAGAATGTCGCGTCGCTATTATCATTGGGCCCTGATTTTATTCGTTGTCCACTGCACGTCATTCCTTGACCGCAGGAATGATTTTGAGAAAGGTGTGGAATTTTACAAACGCGGTGAACTGCAAAAAGCCGTAGAACATCTCACCGCATACTACACGAAACGTCCGCGTTCCGATACAACGCTGTATTATCTATACGACTGTTATAAAAAACTGAATAAACCTTTGCAGGGAATGAAAGTTCTGGAGCAGCTGGTGAAGATCGGGACACGCGACGAAAATGTATACCTATCACTCTTCAGCAGTTATCGCAGGATGAAACAATACAAAAAGTCATTTTCATTATTGGTCAATGCACCGCCGAAGGTCAAAAAAACATTTGACGATCATTATACGCTTACGCGTCGTCTCTTTGCGGAAATCGTCTGCGGGGTGTCGAAAAACCCGATCCGTTCAGACCCCATAGTATTTGCCGTTTCCAAAAAATATCTGCCGTTGTTTCTGGACGGTAAATTTCACGACTCGGATACGATAACCAACGGCAATCTCATAATCATTCTGGATAAGCTGATCGAACCGATTTATCCTGAAAAATTCTTTGCCTTACGGAATATCCCGAATGATTCTTATTTATATCTCCCCTATATGAGGTTGATCTCGTTCAACATCATCGACCTGAAAGCCGATCTGGTTCCCGACGCTCCAGCATCGCTCACCACGGCTGCACAGGCTGTATTGAATTTAAAAAAAAGAGGAATAATTGATTAGAGTAATAGACCGATACTTTTTAAAAGAATTCATCCCGCCTTTTTTCTTTTCGTCTTTTGCCCTGACCTTCATCCTGCTGATGGACCAATTGTTCCGTCTGATCGACCTCTTTGTCCGCAAAGGGCTGCCTTTTGATATCGTGGGACAGATATTGATATATACGGTTCCGTTGATATTCTCTTACACGGCTCCCATGGCGATTCTTGTAGCCGTGGTCATGACATTCGGACGGTTCGCCCGGGACAATGAAATACTCGCCCTGAAGACAAGCGGACTCACTTTCTTCTCTATTATGAGAACACCTTTCATCATAACCACTGTCTTTATGATACTGCTCATTCTCTTCAACAGCTACATCCTTCCCGAAGCGAACCATCGAGTCAGAAATTTGATGCTCGACGTCTCCCGTAAGAGACCGGCGATACGCCTGCCCGAAGGAGTATTCACCAATGACTTTCCCGGCTACACGATTTACATCGGGAAAAAAGACGAGCGGCATTCAAAACTTTATGACATAACGATCTATGATTTGAAAAACGGGTTGATGATAACGGCGCCGAACGGAGAACTCAAAGATTTTGAAGAAGAGGGTATTCTTCAATTCACGCTCTATGACGGCGAGCTTCATCAACTCATTGATAACCAGAAATATCAGAGGACAAAATTCGATAAACAGACCATCAATATGGAAATAGACACAGATCTCGTCCGGAAAGAACGGAAGTATCGCAACCAGAACGAGCTCAACATAGGCGGATTGCTCGCGAAAATCGAGCAGACGAAAAAAGAGATAGAAAAACTAAAGATGGAAATAGCTGAGATGGGGTCGACCGCAATCAGTTCTTTTGTTAATGAAGATATACCGACGTTCAATACCACGTCCTTCAAGATCAAGAAGAAATCGAATGTAGTAAAAGGAAAAACAAAGAAGATTTCGCGTTACCTCGTCGAGTTGAACAAAAAATTCTCTTTGGCAGTAGCCTGTATTCTTTTCGTCATCATCGGCGCTCCCATCGGCTATCTTTTCCGGAAAGGCGGCATCGGAGGTATTCTGATCGGAGTATTGTTATTTTCGCTATACTATATTCTGGTTCTCGCCGGTGAAGAATTTGCAGACCGCCGGGGGTTTTCACCATTCTGGGCTATGTGGTTGCCAAATATCATTCTTCTGGGCAGCGGTATCTACCTTTTCATGGTTGCCGAGTTCGAAAAGCTGCCGATAAAAAGGTTTTTTAAATGAAGGTGCTCTATAAATACATCCTGAAAAATTTTCTCAGATACCTGATTCTCTGTCTCGGTGTCCTGGTATTCATTTACATCATCATAAATCTCTTTGACAACCTTGGAAAATACCTTGCGAAAAACGCCCGGCTGATGGACATCTTTATCTATTACCTCTATCTGACGCCGTCTTATATTGTTCTCCTCATCCCGGTCGCTTCAATAA
>DRIG01000052.1 GCA_011052815.1 candidate division WOR-3 bacterium
CACCAATCTCAACGGCAATTAATAGTCCTGAATAGTGAGCAATCCCCGGATGACTTTCCAAAATGCGTGCATAAGGATGATCATAGGCAAGAGTTTCAATCGTTTGTTTGAGTATTTTTATCTCGGCATTAAACAATTCGGCTAATCTGGTGTAACTGGCAATTGCGTCCTGATAACAAGGACGCAAGGTAAGTTCTTTGAGCCAGGTCAAACTGCGTTTACCAAAGATGTCGGTATACGGACAGGCAAGACCTGGGTTTGTACCAAAAAGATGTGGCTAGATTTGTTGGTGTTGTGACTGATACTGTGACTTTGTGGGAGAAAAATAGGCATGAACCCAGTAAAAGGTTTTTGAAGAAAACAGAGGAGTTTTTATAAATGAAATTAAAAAGTCATGGATTTCGAATCCTCTATGATGTTTTTGCTAATATTCAACAAAAGATTGTATAGTTGGACTTAAAAGTGGTTATTAAAACAAACAAGACTATCTTATAAAAACAAATTTTCTTGTTTTTGCATAATTCTCAGTATCTAATCTAAGAAAGTAAACGCCCTGAGATAAATTATTTACTTCAAAAGTTTTATTATAAATACCAGCATTTTGTATTTCACTAACAATCTCTTTAACGAATTTACCAGTTGCATCATAAATAGATAGATTGACTTTTGATTTTCGAAGTAAGCTGTATTTAATACTACATTTTTTTTGAAATGGATTTGGGTAAATAAATAGTGAAGATTCAACACGGTGCTCGGCAAGTTGAGTTTTTTCTTCAACACCCACAAATGGTAGAAATCTACACCAAATACGCATTGTATTAGCAGGCTTATTATTAACCGAATCTACAAACCCTGTAAATGTAACCAAGAATTTATTTAAACCCTTCGTTATATAAGGTCGAAGCTGGTTATTTGCCTTTGTAGAGATGATAAAAGTATCAATCACGAAACCAGTTGTATCAATATGACATCCGTAGATATCTGCATAGTTACCACCCCGCCAATCTTCCCAATTAACACAGAAATTTATTCCATCAAAAGCTATTTGCGGCTTATACTGAGCAGATGCAGCACCACAAATCAGAATTCCTGCCGTGTCCAAAACCACACCAGTTTGTGTCACGCGAGCACCATAAATATCAGCATAATCATTACGGCTATCCTGCCACACGACCAGATAATTATTTCCATCAAAAGCAACAGAAGGATGAGATTGTTCTATATTGAATAAAGCAGATATCGAAAACCCTAGTGTGTCTAATACGCTCCCTGTTGTATCTACAAAAGTACCGTAAATGTCAGATAATTCAAATAATTCATTCCGATTATCCTGCCAGACAACCAAGTAATTAGTACCGTCAAAGCCAACATCAGGGTATTTCTCCACATCATTTATTGGGGAGATTCGAAAGCCAGCAGAATCCAAGACTATGCCTGAAGTATCAATCCGAGCACCATAAATATCGATATTTCTTTTGAAAACCACAAAATAATTATTACCATCAAAGCTTATTGAGGGGTCATACCCATTACCTATATCTATAAAATTACTGTCAAGAAGTGCACCAGATGTATCAATCCTTGTACAAGAAATGCCAGACCAAACCACCAAATAATTTAATCCCCCGTACACAATTGCTGGTGTGAGTGAATAGGAAGTAGTACATATTGCAATACCAGATGATTCCAGAACTGAACCCGTGGTATCTATTCTTGCACCAAAAATATTTGAGAACTCATCCTCACGATAATCTTCCCATACTGCAAAATAGTTTATACCATCAAAAGCTGCGGCTGACGACCACTGACTATACAGCGCTGTGGAAAATAAAATCCCTTCAGGGTCTAATACCGTACCAGCTCCATTTAGTCTCGCACCATAAATATGGGCTCGCCAACTCCTTATGTCCGGCCATACAATAAGACAATAATTACCATCAGAAGTGATCCCAGGACAATACGTATCATTCATACCATTTGAAATAAAAATGCCCGAGGAATCTAAAAGCAAACCTGAGGTATCCAATCGAGCACAGTAGATGTCGGGTTGATTATCTCGCCAATCTAACCAAGCCACCATAAAATCAGTACCATTGAATGTAACATTAGGATTTTCTTGCCAATTTACTGCATCCGAGATGACAATACCTGTTGAGTCTAACACTAAACCAGCAGTATCAACACGTGCACCATATATATCAAACTGCCCCCAACGACTATCCTGCCACGTTACCAAATACTTTGTACCATCAAATACAACAGATGGTTTCTCTTGAGAGTTATCTGCTGCAGATATATGAATTTCTGTTGTATCTAAGATATTCCCTGCTGTATCAACTCTTACTCCGTAGATGTCAAATGCACCTAAACCGCGAGGGTCCTGCCATGCCACAAAATGATTAACACCATCAAAGGCGACCGAAGGTGCCAGTTGATTACCTGAGTTAATAGATATTGGAAATCCATTAGGGTCTAAAATCTGACCATCAGCGGTTACTCGACAGCCGTAAACGCCTGACCCTGCATGCCACCATGCCACCAAGAAATTAGTGCTTCCAAAAATCACAGATGGATAATACTGATAACAGCTCGGTACTGAAGAAATGATGAAGCCATCTGGGTCTAATACATTTCCATTTATATCTATCCGTGCACCATAAATATCCCAGTCCCAATTTCGATAATCTGCCCACACAACTAGAAAAACAGAATCACCATAAGCTATTGCTGGTGATTCAGGAACCCATGCAACTTCATGAACAATAATTGATATAGGAATACCCGCTGAATCTATCAGCGTACCCTGAGGTGTAACTCGGCATCCATAGATATGTAATGAATCACCCGTGATTCCACCTCTTGAATCTATCCAAACAGTGAAATAATTCGTACCGTCAAAGGCAGTTGAAGGATACATTTGGCCTATTGATGCAGGAGTATAAACTGTATTAGTATCAATCAAAAATTCGGACTGTGCGGTGGAAAAAGTAATTGTACATACGATAATAATCATTGCATATTTAGAGAATCGCATGTTCCAACTTGAGTTTATTATTTTCATCAAGTTATACAACTTTAGGAACCACCATCTTTTCATATCTACACTCCTGCGTTTATAACTTCAATATATTTAATGTCAACCTAAAATTCAACATTATTTGGTGAGAATAGCGAGTGTCTTTCTAAAACTTACTCAATGAGAATGAATTTCTTGCTAATTTCCACACCATTTTGCCTTAGTATTATGAAATATACACCCCTCGACAAGTCTCCAGCATCAATTGTTTCTTCATAATAACCGGGTTCGAAATGCTTATCTATGACTGTCTTAACTCTTGAGCCTGTAATATCATATGCAATTATTTCTACCACGCTCGCAATTGGAATTCCGAAACTAATCTGAGTCTCTTTCTTGAACAACGTAGGCATTTGAGTTATAGATAGCTTATCAGGACCGATATCTTCATTTTTTACAGTCCGTTTGCCATCAGCCTCCACCACCTGACAAGAATCTCGATATGGCAAATACTGTTTATAACTACTATCAAAATTATGCAGTCTGGTAACTGTTACACGCATATAACCTGTAGTACCAGGTGTAATTGTGAAAGTATATTGTCCACTTGTATTGGTGTATTCAACTTCGTAAATATCCCCCGGTTTATTCAAACATACTTTAGCGTAAGCAACTGCTGCTGGCGGAAATACATTATAATCTTTCACCGTGACGGTGAAATTAGTTTGAACATCTTCAGTAATAGAAGATGGGTGTGTGACGGTAAGAGATTTAGGTTCTTTAGTCCACGCGTCGGTTGTCGGCGACCCAAACAAATTGGTTGCGTAACATACAAATCTATTGTGCCAGTTATTCCAATTTATGCTTTCTTGACATTTTGACATTGCAACAGCTACTCCTAAACGCTCAAGCCCCGGTTCAGGAGGGGCAGGACCAGTGTAGTCAACAGAAAAAAGTTGTCTATAAAATTCATTTTGAAGGGTAATTGAATTACCCGGGCCCCAACTCCATCGAGTATGAGAAACATTCGCGGCAGAACCCAAAGGGTCATCAGATTCTGCATCACAATATGCATCTAAAAATGCATCCGTTATGCATGTATCTGAACCATTGTCATAATAAGCATTCTTACAAGCTACACTATAATGCAAAAACGGTTTACTTGCGTTTGTTTGCCAGTTCAATCCAGCCCAGTATTGAGTTGGTGATGATGATTTATACCAAAAGACAAATCCCGTATCAAGTGTATCGCCATGCATTAGGTTCCTCGTACAAAACATCCATGTCCCCCCATGACAATTGACATTAGTCATGCCATCGCCTCGATTTAGTAAACCGAGTGCACTGTCAGCCCAAAGGTCTTCTCCTACAATATGAGTAATATGACTAGGAAATATAGTAGTGTCCATAAGGAACCAAGCTGGATGACCTGTATAACCTGTTTTATGCCATATTATTATTGCAGTATCAAGACCAGATAAATTTGAACGACCTTGTTCATATTTCAGAACCTTCTCACTCCAATTCTTGATTTCAGTCGTGCAGTAAGGTAGTACTCTACCCACGAAAACCTCAGGGAATCTATCCGCTGAATCGTTGGTTAACTCTCCCCACCATGAATCGCTATCAGCATTCCATTCGCCACCGAGGTCTGCGTAATATAGGTCAGTAGGTATAATCGTATCTTGATTCGGAAAAGTGTGGGGTGGACTATCTAGAGGTACACATTTTCTAAAAGGCACGTCAAGTCGTGTGTTCTTCACAGTATCGCCACCAAAGAAGAAGTATGTACCTCCACAATTTTGATAACAGTATTTAATATAATTGCGAATCCTTTCCGGATTGTCTCTACCACTGAAGTATCTATAAATCGTTGAGGGGGTTATAAGATAGGTTCTTATTCCTTGGTCAGTTAACCAATCGGCATACGGTTGGAAATATGACGAAAATGCAGACGGAGTTATTATTATAGAAGGACCAACAGGGTAATTATGTTTACCTCTACCGAGTTGGTTTTCTTTAACAATAACCGGACGTTGGTAATAGACATTCATTTCATAATCGTTCTCAAGAATACTACTTAATGCCTTATCGTAAACTGTTTGTTCGAACTCGCCTCTGATTTTAGCTTTGATTTCCGGTATATTTGTAGAACTAGAAGCAAAACTAAAATTAATATCCGTCATAACAAACAACGTTTTATTTTTAGGTTTATACTGAATTGGATGCACAACTACCGTTACAATTCTTGCACCGTCCATAGTACCTTGGTTAACTACATCAATGTATTCACCAGGAAACAGCTCATTTGAATTGTAAATACTCGTATCGGGAGGTACCCACTGCCCAGTATGTCCAACTAGCCGTGGTGGTTGAGCAGGATAAATCGAATAACTACCAGCAATCTGGATAGTATTGAGTTGAGATATCACAACCGAATCAACTTTTGCTGTTGCTGGAATTATGTAATTAAGATAAATAGAAGGTAATTCAGGGGAACCCGGATTTCCGCTCAGTGCAAAATCTTGCGTTTTGAATTTGCTGTAACCATTTACTATTTCCATGGGGAAATGTGACTGGGAGTAGTTCAAGGTATATCCACATAAGTAACAAATGGGGATATACATCATTATTAGAATTTTGTGCAATTTACACATCATTTCCTCCTTTACTTTATAATAATAAGTATATTACCGACGTGAACCCCATCATTCTGGACAAAAAGGGGTATGATAGATATTACACATTTTAGATTCCTTGTCAAGAGGCGTCTTTTGCGATTGCAAAACAGCCTTCGGGGTTTGATATTTGGAAATAGGGAACATCCTATTGAAATTGTCAATATTGACCTCCTTGTAAATTTTGATATAATTTCTTAGGACCATGAGTTAGTCACCTATGCGTACTCGTGGTACAGGATGTTGTACGACTCCGGTTGCGCAATCAAATCTGAGAACCTTGATGGTTATGACCCCAGGGCGTTGGCCGGAGTCTTTTTTCCTGATAAGTTCGATTATATTTGAGCATTGCGTAGATTGCCCGGAGCATACTGCGGGCGATCGCAACCCGGGCCGTTCCGTTTCCATGTTTTTGTGCCACTCGTGTATATAAGGCATGATAGTGATCTGATTTTTTAATCGCATGTAAGGCGCATTCGACCAGGATCCAGCGTAACCATTTTGAGCCTTGTTTGGTGATTGAACCCATACGCACTTTACCACCGGAAGCGTGCATTCTCGGGACTAAACCGGCATAGGAACAGAGTTTACCAGCATTCGAGAATCGGCTGATATCACCAATCTCAACGGCAATTAATAGTCCTGAATAGTGAGCAATCCCCGGATGACTTTCCAAAATGCGTGCATAAGGATGATCATAGGCAAGAGTTTCAATCGTTTGTTTGAGTATTTTTATCTCGGCATTAAACAATTCGGCTAATCTGGTGTAACTGGCAATTGCGTCCTGATAACAAGGACGCAAGGTAAGTTCTTTGAGCCAGGTCAAACTGCGTTTACCAAAGATGTCGGTATACGGACAGGCAAGACCATTTTTTAGAAGAATCGCATGGATACGGTTTTTTAAACACGTCCGTTGTGCCGTAAGAAAAGCATGCATACGTAATACCTCACGAATATTTCTGGTTATTTGTAGGCAGTCGGCAGTAAATCGGCATGGAGCAGATGCGCGAGTGTTGCTGAACTCACCTTATCATTCATGAGTCGTGCTGAAGCAATCGCTTTTGTCTTCAAGGGATGTGCCAGAGAGATATCTAAATCACGGTCTTCAACGAGTTCGTAAAAATAATACCAATTTTCGTATCCGCGGGAAGTTTGTCTATGTAGCGGGTGAGCGTATTACGATTATTTGATAACTTTATTTGACATTTTATTACGCCTGTTTCATCCATCTCAGTAATAAACGAATAATTCTTGTGAAAATCAATACCAACGTATTGCA
The DNA here is from genome assembly GCA_011052815.1 of candidate division WOR-3 bacterium. Classification (NCBI taxonomy): domain Bacteria; kingdom Pseudomonadati; phylum Caldifarciminota; species Caldifarciminota bacterium. The sequence goes on from DRIG01000052.1 coordinate 6,974, forward strand.
TAATTGCACCTCCATTAAATAATAGTATAATCTATAACCCTGAAGATGCAATTTTTTCATAACATCAAATCTTCACAATTCACAAACGCAAAATCGCTTAAAACATTAATTTTGTGAATTGTGAAGATTTGACCCCATCTAACGCATTGACAAAACATTAGGATGCAGTATACTTACATCAATTAATGAATATTATTATTACACTATTTTTGATAACTTTAAAGAACAGTTTTCTGCCCTCTGTAGAAGATACAATCATCATCCACGAGTGGTGTTATTTAGGCCCATTCTCAATCGGTTTAAGAGAAGGTATTACAGGAGTTGATGAAGAGTTTTTCTTTACGAAAGCATTCGAACCCGATACAGAAGTCCGATATCCTTCAATCCTGCATCAGTCAGGGTTCATTAAATGGCGGTCCCTAAGGACTCAATCGCCAGAAATTGAAGTTACCAATAAAAACATAGAGTGGGATTCACTGCAAGACTATTATGGTGCACCGGTCCTGTTGACTGCGGGCTATTTTTACGGAGTGATGAAATGCACCGGCTTAAAAAGGGCGCTGATTGTCGCCTCAGGAATATCATCTTTCCGGTTGAACGGAGAGGTTTTCCCCGGAGATCCTTATAAGGACGGTTTCTTGAAGACCCCGGTGATTCTTAAGCCGGGCGAAAATCGAGTGCTCTTTAAAGTGAGCGGTTTCGGTGCCCATGATTTTTCCTTTAAGATTATTCCGGTCCCTGGACCGCTTATGATTTCAGAAGAGGATATAACCAGACCGGATTTGATCAGGGGAGAACCCGTAGATATATGCCTGGGAATACCGCTTGTAAATACAACCAGAAGGCGATTGGATGATCTAACCATAAAGGCGGAGCTTATGGGGACAGAAAAGGTCGTTGCTGAAGCCTTCAACCTTATGCCTCTGTGTGCGGTTAAGATTCCGATAAAAATTAAGTCCGACTATATCCCGGAAAAAGAAGAGAGCCTTGCCGTCAATATCAGAATTTCAACCGGTGACTTTTCTGTTGCCACCAGAATCTGGCTCCAGATAAAAGATGCGGCTGAACCCCGGATAGAAACCTTCATTTCAGAAATAGACGGTTCCTGTCAGTACTATGCTGTCTCTCCTCCCCTTGATTATAGTCCGGATTCCACTTACGCCCTTATAATGACCTGTCACGGCGCCGGGGTCAAAGCCTTTGGCCTGGTGAAGAGTTATATCCGGAAAGACTGGGCGTTTGTCGTGGCGCCGACGAATCGACGCCGATTCGGCTTTGACTGGCAGGATTGGGGCAGGCTTGATTTTTTCGAAGTCCTCAACCGGGTCAAAGAGAGATTTAAAATAGATACAAATCGTATATATTTAACCGGCCATTCAATGGGCGGTCACGGTGTCTGGCACATCGGTTTGTCCCACCCAGACGTCTTTGCTGGGATGGCGCCGTCTGCCGGCTGGACAAACTTTCGGTTATATGTTCCCTGGTTTTTACAGAAAGCCGAGATATTTGCAGAACCCCAGCTTATAAAATTCCGGGATATGGTGCTGCGTGAAGACGCCTGTATGCCTTTTCTGGAGAACGCTTATAATCTTCCAATCTACATTCTTCAGGGTGGTGCAGATGATAATGTTCCGCCGATTCAATCCCGGCTGTTCGTAAAAGGATTGAATGCTCTTGGTTATGAGTTCGTCTACAACGAAGTTGTCGGGAAAAAGCACTGGTGGGATTTCGACACCACGCCTGGTATTGATTGTGTTGATTTGAAGGAAATGATGGATTTTCTGAAGGCAAAAACCAGAGATCCTTATCCGCAAAAGATTGTATTCAGAACCACGGACATCGGTCATTCCAATAGATGCTACTGGATAGAAATTGACGAGCAGGAAGAGCTCTACAAAGACAGCCGGGTGATAGCAGAGGTTGTGGGCAAAAAGAGCATAATGGATCCCTGGGAGTACGGAGAGGCGGTGGCTACAGAGTTGAAGATAGAGCTGGTAAATGTCGCCAGATTCACGATCTTTCTGAACGACTCCCTTGTCTCTCCCGGCCTGGTGAATCTTGTTATCAATGGACAGAATATTACCTTTGAATACCGAAAAGAATGCCGACTTTCCTTTCGAAAAACCGGCGATAAATTCCTCTGGGCGACCGATGAGGTCCTTACCACTAAACGACCGGGAGTTTACGGCCCGATAAAACGCGCTTATTTCAGTCCTTTTGTTCTTATTTACGGAACAACGGGTGATGCGCTTTCTACTGAACACAATTTCGAGCTTGCCCGACTCCAGGCTTATTTCTGGTGGTATCGAGCCAATGGCTTTGTTCGTATCCTGCCTGACACCGAGGTCACCCGTGAAATCATTGAGAACTATAATCTGATTCTCTTCGGTAATGCTGTGACAAATTCCGTCCTGAAGTGGATAAATCACAGACTGCCGCTGCGAATCGAAAAAGGCAGCGTTATTGTGGGTGATCGAATCTTGACGCAAAAAGATTTATGCCTGATCGAGATATATCCCAACCCCCTCAATCCTGAAAAATTTGTTCTGTTGTATGCTCCGACGACGAAAAAAGCTGAGGAGATTATGGGTATGTTCATACCCCTGTACGCCGGTGCCGGCTTGCCCGATTTTGTCGTTTATGACCGTTCTGTTTTGAAGTACGGTTGGGCCGGCGTCAAGGCAGCGGGTTTCTTTGATAAGAACTGGGAACCTGACCGGAAATTGATTTATATAAAAAAATAAAACACCGGTTATTTCTGAAAAAAGACGAAGATTATCACGGTCGAGATTAAATAGAGTAAACTCGTCGACAGGAACGGAACAGAGTAAGAGAAGTGTTCGATAAGATAACCTCCGATGCTCGCACTTACGCCCCAGCCTGCGGTCCACGCAATTACAAGGAGGGCGTTGGTGAAAGGTTGTTCATCAGTACGTACTTTTTCCATTGCAAAATTGGTGAATAACGGTTGCGCCATATTCATCAGGGCGGCGCGGATTAAAAACGCAACGACCGCCAGAACGAGATTGTGTGTAAGCCCCAGAATGACAAAGAAAGGAATGCTGAACAATTGAGAAAAGACAACGGTTTTGATCTTTCCGAATTTTTCCGCCAGCAGCGGCGCGACGAGTAAGCCGCTTATCATTAAGAACTGTTGAATGCTGTAAAAGACGCCGATTAATTTCGTCGGCGTCATAAAGACTTCCTTGAAGTAGAGATTAAAAAAAGGAATACTCAAACCGGCACCGATGCCGACGACCAGATTCGGTAGGAACAGTTTAAGAATCAAACGGCGCGAATGGATTTTGAACTTTTTTGGCTGTTCAACAGCACTTTCTTTTATCATAAAATACGGCACAAGGGCGATAAGCACCAGACCACTGAATATGTACAGGGTGTAGCGGTAAGTTAAATAAGGATCAGCACCTGTTTCAGCGATGACTCCCGGTAAAAAGCCGGCGAGTATGTTTCCGACGATCCCGGCGACGAGCATCAGGGCGAACTGCATGCTGAAAAGATAATGCCTTTCTTTCACCGTGCTGTTGCGCATAAAAAAGGGTGCCGCAGCGACCCGGGAAAAGACGGCTGCCAGTCCGGCGGCGAACCCGCCGGTGAGAATCAAATGATAATGCACCGTGGTTATCTGAATCAAATAGGAAAACGTGGCTATCGGCGTGGCAATCAGAAGAATCCGCTTTATCGGCACCCTCCTGATGACGATTGAGGCGGGAATAGCCATAATCACGGTTCCTAAGGTCGTGGCGGAGATGATATTGCCGATGCGTCCTTCAGGAAAGCCCAGTGTTTTCAGATAAAGATTAAAGAGCAGCATAAAACCGGAAAACCCCATTCCCATAAAGAAGGTTCCGATCAAAAACAATCGGGCGTTGCGCGAAAACAGCCGGAGGTTGGCTCGGTATTTGAAAAACCCTCGGCTTATTTTTTGTGGAAAAATAAAAAACATTCTCTGCACTTTTTCTTTTATATGTTTACAAAGATCTCAAATTGTTTGAATGACTATTTCATATGCACGGCCAAGAGAAGTTAAGTTGCCGGATTATTGTAATCTTTCGATGATTATTTCAGCTACCTTTTTACCGGACAAAAGCATTCCGCCGAATATCGGCCCCATTCTCGGTCCACCGAAAACTGCGTTTGCCGCCATTCCGCAGACATAGAGATTGGGATAAGCTTCCTTGGTGTTCTTCAGTGTGAGCTGTTCAGCTAAATCAGCCCACATCGATTTTTCACCTTCAATCTTACCGCTTGAGGTGAGTAATTTTCCTCCGCTCTTTTTTTCAACGATATGGGTGATTTCACAAGGGTGACCGGTGGCGTCGATGACGATTTTTGCTTTAAAAGAGACCGGATCAATATGCAGCTTTGCCATCTCCACGCTCGACCAGTTGATGACCACTCCACAGACGCCGTCGTTGCGTACAATAACGTCCTCGATGGATACGAGATTGAAAATCCGCAGGCCTGCTTTGAGCGCTTTGTCAGTAAGGCAGGCGGTCGCCTCCAGGGAATTGGCGACATAATAGCCTTTTTCATATTCATGATAAACTATACCGAATTCATCGAGCACGGCTCTACCCTGGTCCTGAACCACAATCCGGTTGAACATAATCCCGCCGCCCGGCATACCACCCCCTGGTTTCAGCCCGCGTTCAAAAAGGAGTGTCTTTATACCTTTTTTCGCTAAATAGTAGCCGGCACAAAGTCCTGACGGTCCTGCTCCTCCGATTATGACATCAGCCTCAACCGAATCGAGCAATTCTTTTGTATAGGTTTCAATAATCGCCCTGGTGATTATGGTTTCTTCGATCATCTTAAGACGCCGAATCTTCCTCCAAAAGACAGACGAAAAGTTGCTTTTGTATCACCGTTACCGCTGATAATAATACCCGGTTCAAAAAAGAGTTTTGTTCCGGGACTTATCGGATAATCGATTCCCATACCGGCACGGATGGAGAAGATGGTCTGTGACCCCGCACCTGTGTCAATGACATTAAAACCGAAGCCCGCATGGATATAGGGTGCAAGGTCGCGCATGGGTATCGGTATCAGGGCGTCAATGCTGCCGTTGTTATTCAGGTAGAATGAAGTATTGCCTCCAACGACAAGCTCGGTGAGTTCCATTCTGAGTCCAAAGGTTGATAATGGATTGACAACTACTTCTGCACCGATTCCAATCCTCACTTCATCACCGATATAGAGATTCGCTTTTGGTCCGAGTTCGAACAGATAACGACGTGAGCGTTTGATTCCCTTGGCGTTTAAAACTGAAACCAGTATCAGACAGAGACCGACAACAGTGATTATTTTTTTCATTTCATCCTCCTTTGAGATATTGTATATAAAAAAAAAGAAAATTCAAGGTGGTAATGTAGAACTTTTTAAAAGATTTTTATTGTTTTATGATGTTTTTTAAATAAGCAGCAGCTTCTTTAATTTTTGCCGGATTTCCTCCGCCGCCTTCAGCAAGGTGGCTGCGGCCGCCGCCGCCGCCGCCGATGATTCCACTTACTTCCTTGATCAGTTTATTTGCCGGGTGTTTATTTACTTTGTTCTTGCCCACGAAGATCAGATAATTGACTTTTTGATTCACTGTTTCATAGAGCATGCCGATTGAGTCTTCTGCCTTTGCCATCAAGATGTCCGCAACCATACGCATACCGTTCTTTCCGAAATTCTTCAGCTCGTCAACGATGATCGGTTCTTTTGTTTCAGCCTGTTTTGCCAGTAATCTCTTTGCCCGGCTGCGGGCGAGCTCACGCAGTGCCGCTTCCAGGTCTTTTTCTCTTTTCCTCTGCTGTGCCAGGGTGTCTTTCAGCCACCTGGTTAAGTCTTTGTCTTTGCTGCCGATCAATTCCTGCATCTCTTTTATAATTAATTCATCCTGACGCAGACGCTCAAACAGCCGCAGCCCGACGAGCGCCTCCACACGCCGGATTCCGGCTGCAACCGATTCCTGATTGATGATTTTAAACAGACCGATTTCGCCTGTGTTGTCAAGGTGGATACCTCCGCAGAGCTCAATGGAAAAGTCGCCGATCTTGACCACCCGCACCCGGTCGCCGTACTTTTCACCGAAGATCGCCATTGCGCCCATTTTCTTGGCTTCATTTAAAGAGGTAAAGAACTTCTCCACGGGAATCGCCTCGAGAATCTTTCTGTTGACAAGATCTTCGATTGTTTTAATCTCGTCCTCTGTCAAAGGCTTGAAATGCGTGAAGTCAAAGCGGAATCTGCCCGGCTCGACAAAAGAACCTTCTTGTCGGGCGTGTTCACCGAGTATTCTTCTCAGTGCGGCGTGCAAAAGATGGGTGGCAGTATGGCCGCGCGCACTTTCTTTACGCTTATCCCGGTCCACCCGGGCGGTTACTGTGTCGGGGCTGAATTCGCCGCTGACAAGTTCACAGTGACACACGATCATTCCTTGAAGCCAGTAGGTATCGAGCACCCGAAGAGAAAATCGATTCGGAGCGGTGATCTCTCCGCGGTCGCCTACCTGACCGCCTGCTTCCGCATAAAACGGCGAGTTTTCCAGAACCAGCTCAATGGTCTTTCCGTGCTGATTATACCGCAGGATTTCTGTTCTGGTTTCATCCGCCTCATAACCGACGAACTCACCTTTTCCTTCTTTTAAGACTTTCCATTCTCCCTTGGGAATGAACTTCGCCTTTGCTTTGGAAATTTCGCGCGCCTCATTCAATCGCGCCATAAATTCTTTCTCGTCGACCGTAATACCTTTCTCTTTGGCGAGTTCTTTTGTCAATTCAACCGGAAACCCGTAGGTGTCATAGAGCCTGAAGGCCTCTTCTCCGGAGATCTGTTTCTTCTTTTGACAGAGCTCTTCAAAGAGCTGGATACCCTTTTCAAGGGTGGCGAGGAATCTTTCTTCCTCTGATTTGATTACCAAGGTGATCTCTTCCCTTCTTTCGGCCAATTCAGGATAGTCGTGATGATACATTTCGACAATTCTCGGAGCAAGTTTGTATAAAAATGCTTCATTATTACCCAGATTACGGCTCAACCTTACAGCCCGTCGTAAAATCCTGCGCAGGACATAACCCCGTTCTTCATTCGATGGAATTATGCCGTCGCCGATGGCAAAGACAAGGGCACGAATGTGGTCGGCGATGACGTTCACTACGACGTCGATTTTATCATTATCTCCATAATGCAGTTTCTTTATCTGCGCGATGTCTTTGATTATTGGATAGAAAAGGTCTGTTTTAAAGACAGAATCCTTGTTCTGAATTAAAGTGACGAGGCGTTCAAACCCCATACCGGTGTCGACGCCCCGGTTTTTCAGAGGCAGCCGTTCGCCCGAACCCGTCTGATTGAACTGGGGAAAGACCAGATTCCATATTTCGGGAAACCGGTCACAGTCGCAGCCCGGAGCACAGGTCTTTTTGCCGCAGGAAAATTTCTCTCCCATGTCATAGAAGATTTCAGAACACGGTCCGCACGGACCGGTGTTTCCTGCCGGTCCCCAGAAGTTGTCCTCTTCTCCGAATCTGAAGATCCGCTGTGGAGACAGGCCGATTTTTTTATGCCAGATATCATAGGCTTCCTGGTCGTCTTTATATACAGAGACAAAGAGTTTTTCTTTATTAATTTGCAAAACACCGGTGAGATATTCCCATGCCCAAGTGATTGCTTCTTCTTTGAAATAGTCACCAAAAGAAAAATTGCCCAGCATTTCAAAAAATGTATGGTGCCGTTTTGTCTTTCCGACATTCTCCAGATCTGAAGTGCGCAGACACTTCTGCACGCTTGCCGCACGTTTGTAAGGCAAAGGAATCGCTCCGGTCCACAATGGTTTGAATTGAACCATCCCGGCGCTCGTAAACAAAAGACTCGGGTCGTCCCTCGGAATCAGAGACATGGAAGGTACGATCGTATGATCCCTTTCCTTAAAAAAATCCAGGAAGTTTTTGCGCAATTCAGAAGCGGTCATCATGATCTATCGCCTTTCATTAAGAACGTCATAAATATTATCTATGGAGAATCCGTGATGCAGAAGTCGTCGGATGAGTTTCCTGCGTTCTTCAGGAACCTTTTGATTCAGGTGGGTTAATTTTTTATTAATAAAAGCCTCGATCAAAACCTTTTCATTGCGTGCGTTCACCAGCGAGGTTATTGTTTCTCTGGAAATTCCTCTTTTGAGCAGCTCGCGGAAGATGAATCGATTACCTTTCGGCTTCAGTTTTGTGTAATCGTTTACAAAAGCCCTTGCAAATCTTTCGTCATCAATGGTTTTATCGTCGACAAATTCCTTGATTACTTCTTCTACCAGCATTTCATCAAACCCGATTCTCAAAAGTCTTTCTTTTAACTCCCGGGACGACCGTTCCCGGTGGCGCAGTATTTTAAACGCCCTTTCCCTTATCTTTGATTTTTCGGCGTTATACAGAATATTTTTAAGCTCTTCCGGAGTTATCCGATTTCCTTCATGCAGGTCATATTTCAACACCAGTTCCCGGGCTAAACCGACTTTGAATTCACCGTCGATATAGATTGAACAGCGGTTTTTATTCCTTTTTTGTACTTCGATCTTGCTTATCTTCACTCTTATTTGGTTTAAGGTTGAGTTCTTTGCGGATTTTGTCTTCTATTTCCCGGGCGATATCCGGCTGGTTCTTCAAGAGTTCGATTACGGCGTCTCTGCCCTGTCCGATCCTTTCTTCTCCGTATGAATACCAGGAACCTGCTTTTTGCAGCACATTCGTTTTTATGCCCAGGTCGACCAGCTCACCGTACTTGGAAATACCTTCACCGTAGATGATGTCGAATTCAGCGGTTTTAAACGGCGGCGCCAGTTTGTTCTTGACCACCTTTACGCGGGTGCGTGAGCCGATCATCGTGTCTCCTTTTTTAATTGAAGCGATTCTTCGGATGTCGCAGCGGACTGAAGAATGAAATTTCAAAGCAAGTCCGCCGGGTGTTGTTTCCGGTGAGCCGTACATCACACCGATCTTGTGGCGGATCTGGTTTATAAATATGGCGCAGGTCTTTGACTTGCTTATTACACCGGTCAGCTTCCTTAATGCCTGAGACATTAATCTGGCGACCAGGCCGACCTGCATATCTCCCATTTCTCCGGCGATTTCGGCTTTTGGAACAAGGGCGGCGACAGAATCTATCACAATAATATCCACACCGCCGGAGCGGGTCAGGATTTCCGCGATCTCTAATGCCTGTTCACCGGTGTCAGGCTGGGAAATCAAAAGGTCATTCAGATTCACACCCAGGGCTTCTGCATAACCGGGATCAAAGGCGTGTTCAGCATCGACAAAGATTGCGGTTCCGCCTCTCTTTTGCGCCTGAGCAATCGCCTCAAGCGCCAGAGTTGTTTTTCCTCCAGCTTCAGGTCCGAAAATCTCAACAACCCTTCCTTTGGGAAACCCTCCGATACCCAGGGCACTGTCAAGGGTCAATGAACCCGTGGGTATTACGTCGATATCTACACGTGCGCTCTTTTCGCCAAGGCGCATAATAGAACCTTTGCCAAATTGCTTTTCAATCTGGCTGATTGCTACATTCAGTACTTTTTCTTTATCGTTCTTTGCCATAATCCTCCTTATCTATCTTCTTATATATTAGTGAAATTTTTTAATAAGTCAAGAAGGCGATGCGCTGACTCCTCTCCACTTTTCGTTTTTATTTAAAGACCCTTCTTCTCCGTCATTCCTTCGTTACACTCAGGACAACGTCTGAGTTTGCCTTCTTTCTCTGTCATTCTGAGTGTAACGAAGAATCTTTATCAATCATTAGTCATTGAGATTCTTCAGTCGTCTGCTTCGGGCAGACTCCTTCAGAATGACAAAAGAGCGGGCGGAGGGATGATAAAAAAGTAGAGAGGAGTCAGGGCGATGCAAGCGTGAACACACCGCAGTTGCACTCTGTAAGGATTTATACGAAAAGAGAATGGCAATCGTACAGCTAAAGCATAATTATTTTTTTGATTATACAACGGGCGTTGAGCACCATTCGACAGAAGTAAACTCCAGCAGGGCAGGGTCGGTTGTCGTCATCAATGTAATTCCTCCTTAATTGATTTCAGCACTTAAGTGTAAATAGATTTAATCACGGTGTCAAGTGTTTTTTTAATCAACCATCATTCAATTATACAGATGTTTGTTACAGTTATGTTACAGCCGTTCCAGGGAAGCAAAGTTTTGTATCTAACGGATGATTTCCCGTATGAGCTTTCGCTTTGGAAACGGTTTTCTGGTGATGAAATAAACCTCCCGCAGTTCTTTACACACGGTCCGCGCTCTTTGCCGGTTATTCTCTTGACTTTATTAGGTTGGGTGGTATAATAATTCAGAGGAAGAGATGAAGAAAAATGCAGGGATAGGTTTATTATCTGGAAAGATTCACATTGTTGATTCATATTTTTTACCATTTACTTTTTCCCTTTTACTTGCTGTTTCTTTTTTATCTGCCCAGGTGGGTTGGGGTCCGGATGTGCGGTTGACCTATATGCAGGGTGGTGGATGGTATCCGAGGGCGGCGTGTTGTGGGGATACGATTCATTTGGTTTGGTGGCATGCATATACCGGGCATGATGAGATTTTTTATCTTCGTTCTACTGATGCTGGTGAGAGTTGGTCAGACCCGGTGCGGTTGAGTGTGGAGGATGAGCAGAGTGGTACGATGCCTCAGATTGCGGTATCCGGGAATACTGTGCATGTGATCTGGTTTGAAGAGGACTATGGTGTTGTTTATCGTCGTAGTTCAGATGGTGGAGATACCTGGCAGGGTATTGATTCAATCATTCCCGGAATGCATTATTCATCAATATTTGCAGATAGTAGTCTAATCTATATTGCCGGGATTAACTCCGCAACAGGAATATTAATGTTTACGAAAAGTTATGATGGGGGTAATACTTGGCAGCCGGTTATGAATGTCACTTTAGCCAGAGCGAGTCCGACTTTAAGGTGTATTTCTGATGATATTTTAGCTCTATCTGTGACATATAGAGCATTACCCGGGGCATGTGAGATTTATGATATCCGTAGTTTCAACGGTGGTGAGACCTGGACAGACAGTCAGATGGTTTCTGAGGATGATGGGATAAGTTCATTTGATCCGGCGATGACAACAGATGATAGTGGTGGTATTCATATTGATTGGTGTGATTACAAGTATTCACCCTATCCCTGGACTGGTGATATCTTTTATCGGGCAAGCAGGGATTCGGGGAATACCTGGGAGCCGATTGATTCGCTTACGGTTCAGCATCGGGCAGTGGCCTCAGATATTCTTGCGGAGGGTAATAATTTGCATTTAGTCTGGGAAGATGATCGTAATGGTTTTGATAACAATTTTGAGATTTATTATCGGATGAGTAGTGATTTGGGTAGAACCTGGGGACCTGAGATAAGGTTGACTAATGCACCGTATCATTCTTATTGTCCATCTTTGGCCTGTGGTGGTAGGTATTTACATCTTTTCTGGCAGGACAGGAGGGATTATGGGAACAGTGGTTCGAGTGCACCGTTATATTACAAGCGCAAGGGCCTTTCTGGTGGAGTATCTGAGTTGGAGGGTAATTTGTCTTCAGGAATAGATTTTGGTATATTCCCGAATCCGTTTTCAAAGCTGATCAACATCAGCTTTGGCAGAGGGCACAGTGCAGAGAGTAGAAAGCAAAAAGGAAAGGATTCTGGGGATGCTGGCCTATGCATAAGGATTTACGATATTTCTGGGAAGGAGGTGCTTGCCTATGAAACAGAGGGCAGAAGGGTAGAGATATCTACCAGGAGCCTGTCCTGTGGGGTCTATTTTGTTGAGGTTTGGGCAGGTGGAAACAGAGGTATCAGGAAGGTGGTGAAGATAGAATAAAAGGAGGCGATAATGAAGAACTTAATAACCGCCATAATTGCTTTGCCGCTGGTATTGTTGGGTGCGCAGTGGCAGAGTTTGAATGGTCCGCCTGCGGGCAGGGCCGATGATATGAGTATGGGTTGGGATCCGATACATAATTATTGGGTCATCTATGCTGCGGACAGGTACCATAAGCTCTATAAGTCGGTGAATGAAGGAGAGTTCTGGGATTCGATATTACCCCTTGATGTTGTTAATCCTGTTTGTGTGATCTGTGATCCGAATGAGGCCTGGACTGTTTATATTGGCAAGAATGATCAAACTCCGGTCTGGAAGTCAGTGGATGGCGGTGAGACCTGGGAGTCCAAGAGTTCTGGGATTACCAATACCAGCCCCTTATGTTTTGCCATGGACCCGAACAATTCGAGTGTGGTGTATCTGGGGTGTCAAAAAGATGACAGTCAATATGAAATGTTCAAGACGACAAACGGTGGAACCGACTGGAGTGCATTGAGTAATTCCCCTAATGTTACAGTGAATGACATTGCAATTACTCATGACCCACTGAGAGGCACCTGGATTATTGCCGGCTGTTCGGGCTCCTCAGACAGAGGTATTTGGCTTTCTATAAATG